>CAOJDT010000012.1 GCA_948433295.1 uncultured bacterium | reverse complement strand
TAACCAGATATTCGAGAAAAACTCCACAATCAAAAATGAGGCTCTTCAAGAAAATGTTTTTGGAAGTTTCGACACAAATTTTTTATATTTTTACAATTTATTTCCAATATTTATTTCCCCCTTTATTTTTCCAGCGACCCAATGGTCGCTTTTTTGTTTTGTTAAGAACTTCCCCTAATTGAAGTTTTCTGATATAATTGGGGAAAAGAGGAAATTATAATGACTACAGATATTGATTCACATAAACTTGCCTGTATTATTGCAGGAACTTTGGATGACAAACTCGGAAAAGATATTTCTATTTTAAATATCGGACATGTCTCATCATTAGCAGACTATTTCGTTATCGTTACAGGTGATTCTACACCACAGGTAAAAGCTTTAATGGAATCCGTTAAAGACAGAATGAAAAAACTTTTCTCTCGCATGCCTATCAGAATGGAAAACGATGCCAAAAATCGTTGGAATTTATTGGATTACGGCGATGTTGTTGTCCATATTCTTCACAGAGACGAACGCGAAACTTATGCTATAGAAAAATTCTGGAGCAACGCGTTCAGCATCTCCGAACAGGAATGGAAAGAAATTTCAAAAGATTACAGTACTTATAACGAATAAGAAAGAGATAATAAGCTTATGGAAAATTCAGATTTAAAAAAAGAAATTAATCAGCAAATTAACGATTTAATTATGGAAATGGCAAAAAACCCTAAAGACGCTGACAATTACCATAAGTTGTCCCGTCTTTACCTTCAGCTTGAAGATTACGACAAAGTAATGTCTGTTCTCGAAAGTCTTCTTGCGCTTTATCCGAACGATGTTCAGGCATTGGTCGGAATGGGTACGATGTGGTTTTACGAAAAAGATTTCAGAAAATCGCTTTCTTACTACAACAAAGCGCTTGAAATCAATCCTAAAAACTATCTGATTTACTATAACATCGGTAATGTTTTTGCAGAATGGAAAAACTTTTCAAAAGCATTATTTTACTATAACAGAGCCATTGACTTGAACTCAACAAACCCTGAAATATACAACGCAATAGCGCTTTTATATCAGGATAACGAAGAATATATTGAATCTAAAGCCTATTACGAAAAAGCACTTTCAATTGACCCTGAAAACCTTACTGCGCTTGTTGATATGGGTAATGTTTGCTTTAAATTGTTTGATTATGAAACAGCGCTTGAACTTTACAAAAAAGTTTTTGCACTGAATATTGATAACAAAGTTGTAGCAATTTGTATCGGTAACACGTATACATTAATGAAAAAACGTGACGAAGCATACAGCTATTATGAAAAAGCCCTGACAATGGAAGGCGACAATTACAGAGCGTACATTTGTTATGCCATTGCGCTTTCGGAATTCGGCGAAAACGATATGGCTATTGCTATGTATGAAAAGGCAAAAGAAATCTTCCCGAAAGAACCGAACGCATATCAGCTTCTCGGCAACCTTTATGCTAACCTTAACAGGCTTGACGAGGCTATGGAAGAGTACAAAAAAGTTCTCAGATTCAGACAAAATGACGCTCAAACTTATCTTTTACTCGGGAATGCACATTATCTTCAAGGAGATATTGAAAAAGCTATTGCCGCTTATCGTGCAGCAATTAAGATTGAACCGGAAAATGATGAATTTAAACTTGTATACTTCCAGGTTCTTGATGAATTTATTGATAAACAACGTAATGGAGATGCCGCATAATGCATTGCGAAACTCAAAAGCCTTATATGATTGAAAGAATTGTATCGTCACTAACATATCCTACCATGGGAATGGTTGGCTTTATATGGTTAATTCTCGGGCTGATTACACACGCAAAACTCAGACCTTTTACACAATATCACATATTCCAATCTATATTCCTTTCGATTGCATACGTAATTGTTTCGATACTTCTCGGTATAGTTAGTAATGTATTAAGTGTAATTCCATTAATTAATAAATTAACAGCACAGATAATATTCTGGCTGAATGTACCTGCGATATTCGGATATTCGTTGATACAGGCTTGTATTTATTCGGTAATAATTTATCTGGCAGTTACGGCTTTTCTTGGTAAATACAGCTATCTGCCGTGGGTTTCAGATATAATTAAACAGAATATACACTAAATCTTTTTAGAAAGAACAAGGGCGTTTGAAATAGAAATTCCGCCTTTAACAAAAGGTTTATTAACAACCTGACCGTTAACGTACATTACTGTAGAACCTCCGCCATCGAGATTCATTGCATTAATACAACCGAGAGACTTCATAAATCCTGCAAGCTGCATTAATGTCATTCCGACAGAACTGCCTTCCCTGCCGTCCACAGCAACCAGAATCATTGTGTTATCTTTAGTATAACCGATTGCGCTGCGAGGATTTTTACCGCCGATTGCGCCGAGTTTCTGCGCTGTCATATCAACAAAGACTTCGGAATTTTTAACAAGATAAGGTCCACCACTGATTATGTGTTTTACATTTTTCCAATCCGGAGTTGTACCGATTTCAAAATTTATAGTTTTTTCTTGAACAAGCGGTTTTAAAAGCCTTTCAGGACCTACAATCACATATCCGTCTTCCGGAATAGACATAGAAGAATAAGAAGAACCGACAACTTTATTATCTTTTATAGCAATCTGATAACCGTATTTTGGCGATGCGGGAGAGGTTGTTCCCCAGGCTTTTGAGTAGGCTATAACATAAGTTGATAACATTCTCGGTTGATTTATATTATCGACCTTTACGAGGCTTTTAGAGCCCTTTAAACTACTTTTAAACTGAACACGTGCCATATCAAAACCATCATCAAATATTCCCATCGCTACTCTGTCATAAACAGGTCCCGTATACATTTTCCCGTCAATCATTAAAGTTCCGAGAGGAACACCTGTTTGTGGTTTAAAATATGTACCGTTTAAAGCTACTATGGAATTTGTATTTTTAGCAATTGTTGTAATAGTTCTTCTGCTTTTTAGGTTATTGGAAGTTGAAGAAAGTGCAGGTTTAAGTTCAAAATCATTTGCCAATTTTAAATCGACTTCCACCACATTAATCCTGACAGGCTTGCCATCATAATATTTCGTAAGTCTTATATGTTTAATACCTCTCTCAACATCAACAATTGCGGCTTTAGGATATTTTTGTTTAATTCTTTCGTTAAAATTTTGAGTACGTCGTTCCATAGAAAATTCATTTAAAATTGTATTTGTTATTTTCTCGGTGTCAACACTCAACGCGGGGGCAGACATCTGAGCAATTTTCATATCATCAGCAAAAATCGGGGAATGAAAAATAAGTGCCTGTAAAAAAATAAGAACCCCTATAATCGAACAACTTATCATTGATTCGACAGATTTACTTCGATTTTCTGCATAAAAGAGTGTATCCATAGCGTCACCTCAATTTTAAAGTAACCGGATACCTTTTTTATTTTAGAGTGGGGTGGGGAATAACACTCATCGGAAACCTGTTTTTTACCCTGTTTGAAAGTGTCCTTACAACCATAAAGTTTTTTCAAAAGAGTTTAACATTTTCAGGAACTTCCTACTATTATTGTAACATATTTTTACAAAACCTTCAAGTCCATAACAGGTAAGGGTTTTACATTTCTAAATAGAGGTAAAACTACACTTAATCTATATCAACAGGTTCGCGCATAATTTTTTCTATTGCTTCACGCGCAGTAAATACAAGTGCCTCAGGAACATTAGAAATCGTTGTAAACTGACGAAGAACATCAACTACACGCTTAAAGGAACGCACAATGTCGCCTTCGCCCATATCAATTTGTTCCGTAACGGTTGACCATTCCGCACCCTCAACCCAAAGTTCTATAAGAGAACTAAAATACGGATTAATATACATAGGGTCTTCAACCGAATTTGAATTTTGAACTTTTTCCACTTTACGACGAATATTTCGTATAGCATTAAGAGTTTTTCTGACAGGTTCGGAAATCGGAAGGTATGGAATATCTATACGCAAATCTTCTGTAGTAATCGCGCATACAACTGCCGCAAGTTGTGCAGGAGTAAGATTTTCCAAGACTTGAGAAAAAATAATTTCCGCTATAAAAAGTTCGTTTTCCGAACGAATTTGCGAAGTTGTGACGCCTTTATCCGTCGGATAATCATCTTTCAAGTATCCGAACTGAGTCAAAACACTTCTGTGAGCGAGAAAATTATTCCAGAAAATATCGCGCTGCCGCTCAATTTCTTTATCAAGTTTTTTTAACTTGCCTTCAAATCGCGAAACAACTTCGATATTTTTAGTATGCTTTTTATAAAGTTTGCAGTTATCACAAGGGAAATCGTGCATTTTATCAAGCATAGCCTTTGTTTCTTTACCAAATTTAACTACTTCGGCAGAAAGCGGACGATTTTTTGCACGTTCCTGTTTGGTAATTTTTTTGTAGGTTTGACGATTTTGAACATACAAATAACGAAGTTTGTCATACTCATGCAATTCTGAATCACACAATTTATTCGGGCAAACAAATTCTCTTGATTTAAGTTCACCCTCAAGTGAAGATTTCAACTGCAAAAGCGGTTTTAAGCGCGAACCTGACGAAAAATATCCGAAACTTTTCAAAATTAATTCTTTTGCCTCATCTAAAGAAAAACGCTGCAAAAGATTCAAAACCATTGAATAGCTCGGCGAAAAACGACTTTCAAGCGGATTTGCATCACTCAGAACAAGTTCTGCAACCTCTTCCGGAGACTGGAATTGTGTACCAACAATCGTAACGTAACCGACTTCATCCATTCCACGTCGCCCAGCACGTCCGGACATTTGCAAGAATTCGCTTGCTGTAAGCATTCTATGCCCGCTGTCGGTTCTTTTACTGGTCGAACTGATTACGGTAGAACGTGCAGGCATATTTATACCTGCGGCAAGAGTTTCAGTTGCAAACACAACCTTAATCAAACCTTTTTGAAAGAGTTTTTCAACCAAATTTTTCCACGCAGGCAAAAGCCCCGCATGGTGAGAGGCAACCCCTTGTAAAAGATATTCAATATGCTTGTTGTTATACAGGTGAGGATTTTCCGCGATGTAATCATCTATAAATTGACGAATTTGCGCCTGTTCACCTTTTGTAACAAGTTCCAATGACGCACATTTTTCCATCTGTTCATCACACTTTTTACGAGAAAAAGTGAAATAAATTGCAGGAAGCATATCCTGATTATAAAGGTTTTTCACAATATCTTTTACGTAAGAACGCTGTTTTTTTCTGTTGTGTCCCCAAACCTTTTTTTCAGGCTTAATTTTTTTATTCAACTGTCCGCTCGGAGTTAAAAGGGGCAAGAGTTTATCGGGCTGAGAACTGTCAAAATAAAAAAATCTCAACGGAACAGGACGAAAATCCGTATCTACAAGTTGAGTTTTTGAATGAACCGTTTTAATCCAATCGGTAAGTTCATCGGCGTTTGCAACAGTTGCCGAAAGCGCGATAATTTGTACATTTGTCGGGCAATAAATAATACTTTCTTCCCAAACAGTACCGCGCTGTTCATCGTTCATATAGTGAACTTCATCCAGAACAACATACTTTACATCTTTCAAATTATCCGCCACAGCGCCAAAATTTGTGCCGTAAAGCATATTTCTAAAAACTTCGGTTGTCATAACAACAATCTGTGCGCCACGGTTAATAGAAGTGTCGCCCGTCAAAAGTCCGACTTTATCATGTCCGTATTTTTCACCAAAGTCATAAAACTTTTGGTTAGAAAGAGCTTTCAAAGGAGTTGTATAAAAAATCCGCTTTCCGTTTTCCAGTGCCTTATGTATAGCGTGCTGAGCAATTACAGTCTTTCCTGCCCCCGTAGGTGCACAAACAACAACGCTTTCACCGTTATTTATATGATTACATGCATCTTTTTGAAAATCATCCAACTCAAACGGAAATTCGTACATCTTTACTCCTTAAAATCAAGTTATATCTAAATATATTATGCCCTAAAAACAGTAAAATGTAAAAATATTTACATTAAAAGAATACAACCGCAAATTATTACAAAATGTAACGAAACAAATAAGATATAGCAATTATATACTCTAAAAATACTTTATATTAATGTAAGCAATATCGATTAAATAAACACGAGACATAAAATACACACTTACTACTACACTACCTACTACACACTAACCTTCTACACACACGAGGAATTGTAAAAAGATTCCAAACTCTATCTCAGATAGAGTTTTTTTTTGCAATAAAAAAGCTCCCAAAAGGGAGCTTTTATTTTATATTTTATCAAATCCTGTATATTTTCTGAGAACTTCCGGGATAACAATTGTTCCGTCTTCCTGTTGATAATTTTCAACAATTGCTGCAAAAGTTCTTCCGACAGCAAGTCCTGAACCGTTAATTGTGTGTACAAAGTTAACTTTACCTGTTTCTTTGTCACGGTAACGGATATTTGCACGTCTTGCCTGATAATCTCCGAAGTTTGAACAGCTTGAAATTTCTTTATAAGCACCGTATGACGGCATCCAAACTTCCAAATCCCAACATTTGTTCGCAGAGAACCCGATATCTGCCGTACAAAGAGCTTCGCGGCGATAAGGAAGCCCTAGTAATTGTAACATTTTTTCGGCATCTTCAGTTAATTTTTCGTGTTCTTCTGCGCTTGTTTCAGGTTTGCAGAGTTTAACGAGTTCAACTTTATTAAACTGGTGAACACGGATTAATCCTCTGGTATCTTTTCCTGCCGAACCTGCTTCACGGCGGAAGCAAGGAGTATATGCAGTCATCAATTTAGGCAAGTCATCTTCAGAAAGAATTTCGCCCGAATGAATATTTGTTACAGGAACTTCCGCTGTAGGAATGAGGTACAAATCTTCATCAACACATTTGTACATATCTTCTTTAAATTTAGGAAGCTGACCTGTGCCTGTCATAGTTGCGGCATTAGCCATAAACGGAGGCAAAATTTCTTCATAACCCTGTTCATCGCAATGGTAATCAAGGAAAAAGTTGATAATTGCACGTTCCAATTTTGCACCTTTGCCACGATAGAGAGTAAATCTGCTTTGAGAAATTTTTACACCGCGTTCAAAATCAACAAGCCCTTTTTCTTCACATAAGTCCCAGTGAGGTTTGAATTCAAAATCAAATTTGCGAGGTTCACCCCATTTGTAAACTTCAACGTTATCATCTTCTGATGTTCCGATAGGAGTAGTTTCATCGGGAATATTAGGAATATGAAGCAAAACATTACGTTGTTTTGAATCAAGTTCGTTTTGTTTTTCTTCTAAAGCTTTTATTTCATCGCCGATTTTGCGAACGTCTTCCTGAATCGCATCAGTATTTTCGCCTTTTTTCTTTAATTCACCGATTTTTTGCGATTCTGATTTTCTTTTTGCACGCAACTCGTCGGCGGCTGTTTGAATTTTACGTCTTTCTTCATCAATCTTAATAACTTCATCAATTGATAAATCGGGATTTCTGCGTTTTAAAAGTTCGTTAATTTTTTCGGGACATTCTCGAATCAGTTTTATATCAAGCATTTTCAACCTCTTTCTTATTTCTGAATCAGCATTAATATTATAGTTTAAATAGAAACATTAATCAAGATTAAAACAGGTCAAAACACTAAATCTATGGATTGATTGCAAAAATAAAGAAAAAATAGGATAATATGGTTGAGGATATGTGTCATGGAACTATTTAAAAAACTTTCTGAAAAATTAGGTACAAAAAACAAAAAATCAGCCGTCAACGGAATGATTAAACCTATTGATGTCAATTTTGACGCTTCTAAAAACGAATTTCTTGACGGACTTTCAAAACGTGCATTAAAACTTTATGAAAATCAGCAGGATATCAAAAAGTTTTCGCAACTGGTTCTTTCAGATCCCGAAAATACATCACATGAAGAAATGGTTAATCAACTTTTTGACAAAGGCATTTTTGACCCGCTAGAAGACGAGAAACTTGAAAGACTCGCTGATAATTCAAAATTTTTAAGAGACTTAGGTTTAACAGAATAAAAAATACCGCTTATAAAAAGCGGTATTTTTATTTTATTCGTTCATATTCATAATAACGGCATCTCTGAATTCCGTTGTTTTAAGCTTACCGCCCAAATCCTCCGTGAAGGCTTCTTCTTCAAGAGTTTTATACAAAGCTTTTTCAATCTTATCAGCATATTTACCTTCATCAATATATCTGAGCATATCAATTGCAGAAAGCAACAATGCCATCGGATTTGCCTTATTTTTACCCTTGATATCTGGAGCAGAGCCGTGAACAGGTTCAAAAACAGCACCGTATTTGCCGATATTTGCGCCTTGCGCAACTCCTAAACCGCCGATAAGTCCTGCTGTTAAATCGGAAACAATATCGCCATACAAATTAGGCATTACAAGAACATCAAAAACCTGCGGATTTTGAACAAGCTGCATGCAAAGATTATCTACAAGTAATTCTTTTGTTTTAATTTTAGGAAACTCTTGCGCAACTTCTCTAAAACAATCTAAGAACAAGCCGTCTGAGAGCTTGCATATATTAGCTTTTGTAACACAGCAAACTTCTTTACGTTTATGTTCAACCGCGTATTCAAAAGCAAAACGGGCAATTCTTTCTGAAGCTTTTCTTGTAATAATTTTAATACTTTCCGCAGTATTTTCGTCAATTTTATGTTCAAGTCCCGCATACAAATCTTCTGTATTTTCGCGAATTACAACCAAATCAACATCGTCAAATTTAGTCTTAATATTTGGAAGATTTTTGCACGGACGCACGTTAGCGTACAAATCAAGCGCTTTACGCAGCTGAACATTAGCCGAACGAAATCCCATTCCGATAGGAGTAGTAATAGGAGCCTTTAGAGCTACCTTATTGACCTTAATAGATTCAAGAACTCTTGGAGGCAAAGGAGTACCATCCTCTTTAATAGAATCCGCGCCCGCAGATTGAATATCCCAATTCAATTCCAACCCGCTGGCTTCAATAATTCTCATGACCGCATCGGCTATTTCGGGTCCGATACCGTCACCCTTAATTAATGTTACCGTTTTCATATTATTCATACCTTTCGCTCTAAAATATCTTCTGATGTTCTGATTATACCTTTATTTTAAACTTTTGGCAAATAAGTTTACAAAGATACAACAAAAGGAGTAATTATTAACATTTGTAACATATAAGAATATTATGGCAATTTTTTGAAAGAAAAATTTTTTATATAAGTAAGGTAGTTATAATTTATAGTAGGTAAAAGTTATGGGAATTGGTGCAATAGGATCAAAAGCCTGGGGTTACATTCAACGTGGTGCAAAACTCGCTCCTGATTTTGTACTGGGTACGGGAAATGAAAAATTTTCCAACACTCTTAAGAATTCATTTTACGGCGTTGCGGATGACACAGGAAAAAGAACCGGCGGAAAATATTTTAAAAACTTCTGGACACAATTAAAAGATGCCACTAAAGCCGCAGAAACACATAACGCCAAACAAGTCAAACTTCATGGCGGGTTCTGGAAAAACATGCTTCATCAAACAAAAACTTTGCCGAGAAAAGTTGCAACAGGTTGGAAAGTAGGAGCAAAAAATGCAGCAAAAGCGGGTAAAATAAAATGGTGGGGCGGTTTAAAAGGCTCTATCGGTGCAATGGGAAAAAGATTACCTTTGCTGGGCGGGCTTCTTATGATAGCAACAGAATTACCTAACATCATCGGAGCAACAAAAGAAGACGGTCTATTTGGCGGAGCTGCCGAAACTGCAAAAACCGCCACCAGAGTAACTTCAGGTATGGTCGGTGGAGCTATCGGTGCTGCATTATTCTCTCCGATTCCGGTTATCGGCCCTCTTGTTGGTAGTGTTGTCGGTTATATGGCAGGTGATAAACTTGCAAGCCTGATTACCGGAAAAAGCTATTCGGAAAAGAAAATGGAAAAAGAAGCTGATGCACAAAATATTGCTCAAGCACAACAACACTTTGATACAGGTTCAACTAACCCGTTCTCAAAAAATACAATGACTCCCGAACAACTGGCATACCTTCAACAACAACTCTATGGCGGAGGCTCTGCGGGAAGCTTTAACAACGACTTTATGGCACAAGCCGCAGGAATATACAATAACGCAGCAAAAGGACCAATTGCATAGGTAATTATATATTTAATTAATAAAAAGACGTTAAGCAATTAACGTCTTTTTTATATTTCTTAACAATTTTAGCAATTTTGTAACAAAAAATTTGTTTATAAAAGTAAGGGGAAAATCTCACGGGGGAAACATGACAATACAGGTCTCATCAAAAGATGTTAACAATCTGGCAAGATATGTAACGGGTGCGGCAATAAATGAAGGCGGCGTCGGACTCGGCGAAGGGATGGCAAGCTGGGTTATTTTTGACGGTGTACAACGCGGCGGAAGTTACCTTTGGCAAAATCGTAAAAATTTCAAAACAAACGGTTTTAAAAATACAGTTATGGCAGATGCCAAAGCACAACAAGCCTTTGCTCAATCAATGAAGGGCAAAAACATTCTCCAGACAACCAAAAATTTCTGGAATTATAATAAAGTCGCTGCCGCAGGCGGAAAAACAGCTACAACAAGCGCACTTGCTACAACAAGCTCTACCGGAGCTGCAACTGCGGCAACAAAAGGAACTGTTACGGCAAGTTCCTTAAAAACAGGTTCAGAAATGCTTAAAGTTGCAAAAAATACAATAAAAGGCAACGGAATATTCGCAGCATTTTCACTTATCGCTGCAACACCTGAAATTATTGAAACATACAGCACACTTGGTACCGCGAGCGGGAATATACAACTCGGGCGAACACTGGTAAACGTAGCCGCAGAAACAGCAGGATTTGCAGTTGGTATGAAAGCCGGAGCAGCGGTTGGAGCCGCAGTTGGCAGTTGCATTCCTGTACCTATACTGGGAACTGCAGTAGGTGCAATTGTCGGCGCAGGAATAGGATTTTTAGGAAGCTGGCTCGCAGGTAAAGCTTCAAAAGCTATTTTCGGCGAATCTGAAATAAAAAACAAACAAGAATACAATGCAAATGTTCTTACGCTAAGGGCTAAATTCACTAAAGACGGAGAAAGGGAATTGCTACTTGCCGCAAACGAACAACTTCAACAGGAAGGTGAGGAGAAAAGCCAAGCCGCGATTGAGGCACAAGCTTCTTTAAACCGAATTCTTGAATCATACGCATAAAATAATTAAATGGGATTATTATAATCCCATTTTTTATTTCATTAATACTTTATCGTTGAATGAAATTGTTTCAAGAACATTGTTAAAGAATTTTTCAAGCGCCATCCCCATTTCGGATATCTCTTCTCTGTATTCGGCAGCCATCTCTTCTTTTGCTTCCATAAATGCAGTCTTAAACAAATCTTCGTTCATATATAACTCCCATTGACTATCACATGTATAATTACGGAATGCATGCGGGCAATCTTTAATTAATAAAATAATTTTGTTACAAAATTTATAATTATTAGAAAATAATTTTCCTTTAAAGTACAATATTAAAATAGAATCATTAGAGGTATGAGAAAAGCTATGACAACAAGTTTCAACTTAACAAGTTATAATTATTATTCCAGCAGAAATGATATGGAAATAATTTCTAATATAGTGGAATCATTAAAAAAGGTGCTTGAAGAAGACAAACGGGAGCCTCAACCTTTATTTTTAAAAACTTCCGACAACTTAATTCTCAATATTGCGAGAAAAGTTGTTCAGGAGAAGAAAAAAACATTTATTATCGGTATTACCGGCGAAAGCGCATCCGGAAAAACCGTGTTTGTTGATAACACAATAAAAGCCTGCGTAAAGGATAAAAAAGAAGGGATTTATACTGTCGTACGCTGTGATGACTATTATAAAGACACTTCAAAAGAATTAAAAGAAGCAGGCAGTTATGAAGAATTGTTCAAAACAGGATTCAGCTTTGACACCCCTGATGTTATAAACCTTGATTTAATGAAAGAACATCTTATGGGACTTAAAAAAGGTGAAACCATAGTTTCTCCAAACTATGACTTTGTAACCTGTGAATCAAAACCTGACGGAGACGTCAAAAAACCTGCAAAAGTTGTTCTTACAGAAGGCTTATATGTACTTAACGAAGGCATTCGAGATATAATGGATGTAAAAGTTTACGTTTACACTCCGCTCGAAGTAATTAAAGACCGTTGGTATAAACGCGCAGAATTACGCGGAAAAACCGGTGCCGCGGCAGATTTACAATTTAAAGACGTGAATAGAACGGCGCAACAATATATCAGACCTGCATATCAAATTGCAGACGCCGTGATTAACGGAATGGTTTCTCAGGAGTATATTCAATATATTACCGACAGAATCTTTAAAACATTACAGGATATTGAATACTAATGAAACACGAAAGTGCTGTAAAAGCTAAAAAAGCGTGTATTACAACGTTTTTATTTTTATCGGTGGGAGCAATGGGTCACTTAAAAATCGCAGGTGAATCAATTGCGAAAAATCCTGAAACTGTAGGACTTGCATTTTTACTTGCATACGGAACTCCTCTGACAGTTCTTCTGATTCTTTCAATTGTCTATACAGCAATTGCAAAAAGAACAGAATACGATGATTTAGACTAAAAAAGCCGGCATTTTAGCCGGCTTTCCTTTAATGTGTTAATAGCGTTGTCTCATACAAGGACAAGGTTCTGTTGCAAACGCTTTTTGACATGTCGGACAAGTAGGAACAACTTTGACTTTTGCGCACTTGTCACACTTATTAATTTTTTTGCAAGGGTTACAATTTTTAAAACCCGTGAACGGATTCAAACTGAAAGTTGAATAGTTAGGACCTATGCCTAGATACGGAAGCGGGTTCAAACTTTGAATATCCCACGCAAATGCGCCTTGAGCAGGAAGCAGCAATAATCCCATAACGCCAAAATACATTAAAAACTTTTTCATACATAATCTCCTTATTGGTTACACTCTTATTGTAAACTCTGTTCAGGTTATTGCCATAACCACTCGGAGAATATGAATCATAAATTCGGGCTAATACAAAACAGCTAAATAAGTTATAAATCTTCAAAAAATGTTTCAAGAGTATACCCTAAGGCATATACAATCTTGAACACATTTGTAAACTTTGTATTTCTTTCGCCGCGCTCAATCATACCGATAAAATTCGGAGATAAATCAACTTTTTCGGCTAATTCAGCCTGAGTAAGCCCAGATTTATCTCTTGCAAGTTTTAAGCGCTGTCCAAAAATATCTAAAATTTTCTTTTCATCCATAAACAATTTATCATTTCTTTTAATATCAAATATATTGTTATAATAAAAGAGACTGACTAAACATCAGCCTCTTTTAAATTAATCTTTTCTGAAGAATTACAGAGCGTTTTTAACTCTTGCAACTTCAGCGTCTTTCAACAAGATAACTTTGATTTCTTCGCCGTCTTTAGCGTGGTAATGAAGACCTTTTGTAATCAAACCTGTTGCAAGACCAACAGTAGCACCTACAGGAGCACCGATAGCAATACCTCTGCCGAGTCTTACAGGGTCAGGAATAAATGCAAGACCGATACCTGCGCCGGTACCAACCGCACCACCTGTTACAGTGTATAATGCAAGTTTACCTGCTGTCATCCAAGGACCTTCTTTTAACTCATATCTTTTTGTAAAAGGTTTAGCGTTAAGGTCAACTTTTTTACCGCAAGGAAGTTCTGCACTTGTGATTTCAGCATAAACTCTTGCGTTTTTGTTGAACCATTTCGGGTCTTGAATTTCATTAATTGTAGCGTTGAATTTAGTTCCTTCAGGGAAAATAACAGTACCTTCATCTGTAGAAATATTTTCTTTAGCAACGAAAACTACAGAATCACCTGCCGCAGATTTGTCAGATTTAAATTTATCTGCAAACGCAACAGGGATTACGTTACCTTCTGATAAGTAGTTAGCTCTTCTTGTAACTTTAACTTCGTTGTTAGGAGCTTTTTTAGCATAAGAAAGATGTTGTACACCATCTCTGAATTCAGATTTTACAAGACCGATTTTATCTTGTAATCTTGCAAGAATTACAGCTGCTTCTGCTCTTGAAAGGATATCGTTAGGACGTAATTCATCAGCGTTAGGATAATTTACGTAGATACCGTAATTCAAAGTTTTTGCAAAAGGTTTTTGAGCCCAAGCAGGAATTGATTTTGCATCGCTGAATTTGTCTAAAACAGCAAGATCAGGATCCATATCTTGAGTAATGTGGCTGATTACAGATTGGGTTTCAGCTCTTGTCATAAGTTTGTGAGGCTTGAATGTGTTATCAGGATAACCGTAAACAAGACCTAATTGTTGAGAACGTAAAACATCTCCGTAAAAATAATCTGACGCATTAACATCAGTAAAAATGTTAGAAATACGAACATCAAGATTGTCATTTGATAAAACTTTTAACAATGCAGAAACAAAATCAACTCTTTGAACAGTACCTTCAGGATTAAATTTTCCTCCGTCCAAAGTCATGATTTCATCTTCAACAACCGCATTGATTTCTTTTGAAGCCCAATAAGAAGAGCTTACATCGGCAATATTTGCCGCAAAAGCAGGCGCAAGCGTTGTAGCGAATAAACCACAAGCCATTAAGCCAAGCATCATTTTTTTCATTTCTACTTCCTCTTTTTTTCTACTAAACACTAGTAAATGAATTTTGTTTATAGTATATCTTATAAAAAATATTTTGTAAAGCGTTTAAAAATATACATTTGTTAAGGAGACATCAGGAAAATGGATAATTATACAATGACAAAAATTGTAGCGACACTTGGTCCCGCTACTGCAAATAAAAAAATGATAAAAAAACTGTTTAACGCGGGAGTAACGATGTTTAGAATCAATTCTTCCCACGGAGACGTTGATTTTCACGGACAAAACCTTGCTTATATCAGAGAAGTCGAAAAAGAAGAAAAAACTTTAATACCCGTACTTCTTGACCTTCAAGGTCCTAAAATAAGAATAGGCAACATCGGAGAACCTATTGAACTTAAGAAAGGTGAGATTATAAAATTCAAACATCAGGATAAAATAGTTAATGATATTTTGCCTGTAGACTACAAAGGGATGGCAAATGACGTTACAATCGGAGAAATGATTCTTATTGATGACGGAAAAATTCAACTTGAAGTTCAAAAGGTTGAAAACGAAATCATTTATGCAAAAGTTTTGACTGACGGTCTTTTAAAACCGCGCAAAGGTATTAATATTCCAGGGTCTACCGGAAGCATTGACGTTCTTACAGAAAGAGATTTGACGTTTGTAAAATTCGCGGTGGAAAATAATTTTGATTACGTTGGGCTTTCATTTGTAAGAGAAGCGGAAGACGTTATAAAGCTTCGTGAAATCCTAAAAGGATACGGAAAAGAAGATATTAAAATCATTTCAAAAATCGAAAAGCCTCAGGCAGTTGATAATATTGATAAAATTATTGAAGTATCTGACGGAATAATGGTAGCCAGAGGCGATTTGGGTATTGAAATTTCAACGGAAAAAGTTCCGATTGTGCAAAAAACAATAATCAGAAAAGCAAACCTTAAACGCAAAGTCGTAATAGTTGCAACACAAATGCTTGAAAGCATGATAGAGAACCCTATTCCGACACGTGCGGAAACATCTGACGTTGCAAACGCAATTCTTGACGGCACGGATGCAATTATGCTTTCAGGAGAAACCGCAGCCGGTGCATACCCTGTCGAAGCCGTAGAAATGATGAAAAAAATTGCCGACGCAGTGGAAGAATCTCCGTTTATGAGAAGAAACAAATTCCCTCGAAAAATGATTGAGGAAGAAAAAGACAATCAAGCCATGGCTATAGGTATGTCTATTGCAGATATGTGTAAAAAAATGAATGCAAAAGCAGTAGTTGCATTAACAAAAAGCGGCTACACAGCAAAATTCTTATCGGAAGGCAGATTAAGCGTTCCTATTTTTGCATGCTGCCCGGATAAAAAAATGTGTACATCAATTAAACTTTACAGAGGAGTTTTCCCTGTGCCGATGAAATTCGACGGAAACATCGACAAACGGACGGTAAAAACAATTGATAAATTCATTCTCCGACACATGGATAATGTTGAAGAAGGTGACAATTTGATTTTCACAGGTTCTGTACCGCAACTTCTGAGCGGAGGAACAAACTTTATCAAAATCCACAAAGTCGGTTCTGTTTTATAAAAAAAAGCCCCTTTTTTAAGGGGCTTAAAATTTGTTTTAGGAAGGTAGGAATAGGAATAAATTTTTCTCTCTCTTTGTTTAAACGGTAATAATACTCTCTCTTTTGTGTTTATTTAATGTTTTCTCTCTGTATATATAAAGTATATACAAAAACTTGAATTTCAATGTCTTTAATTTTCGTTACAAAAGTTAATACAAAAAATAATTCTCGCGGGTATTGCAATTTATTTTCGAGTATTATATTCTTAAAGAGTAATAAACATGTTTTTGAGGTTAGTGTAAATGTTAGTATCATCAATTGCTCGTTTTAACGCAATTCATACCATGAACAATGCATCAATGAATATGATGAATGCGGCGAATTCATTCACAAATTTAAGCGCATTCGGAGGAGAGCATGATCTGGCTATGCTTCATGAAAAAGATAAACGATTAAGTCTTGATTTGGCATCCAACAGTTTATTATATAAAATGGCTTATTTACAGGAAAAAGCTGCACAAAAAAGACAACAGCAGGAATTTAAAAGAAATTTAGATGTAACAATATAAAATAAAAAAGCCTTCATTTTGGAGGCTTTTTTATTTTAGTCATTCTTTAACGAAAAAAGTTTTGTTGATACAAAATACGAAGCGATTGCAGGTATTAAAGTAATTACAATAAGGACCGGAATAATACCTTTTGCCTGCGCAACAAACCCGACGGCAGACATAACTATTGCAACTACCCCCCATGAAAAACCGTTTATAAAACCGCCGATAATACTCTTATATTGCGGCAAAGTACTTTGTGCCATAACCATGGTAACAGGCATAGCCATACCCGTACAAAAGCCCATAATGACAAAAATCAAAAATGTTGCAGTAGGATAAACTTTATACAATGCCGCAAACATAAGCATTAACGGCAAAGTCGAAATCATCGAAAAATAAAGCACACTCTTTGCTCCAACTCTTGCTTCAACAGAACGGCTTATAAAAGAGCCTATTCCCGCGGCAAAACTGAAACCAAACAACGCAACCCCTATTTTAAAAGGTTCATAACCCATGTTTTTCCACAAAAACGGTAAGAGTATTGCACTTGATGTAGTGACAAGGGTTTTAAGCATGGCAATCACATTGAGAATATTTAATCTTCTGTTTGAAAGAATATCTTTAAACGCAGTCAAAAATTCATAATGAGTTTTTTGTTTGGAAGTTGAAGATATTTTCGGCACAAAAAAGAACATCAAGCCTGCAACAATAATCCCCGGAATCGCCAGAAATGGCATTTTTCCCAGTCCGAGAAACTGAGTTACACCAGCCGACACAATAGGTCCCAGAGAATAGCCGAGGGTGCCCAACCCTATAAATATTCCCATATTTCTAACAACATCCGTCGTAGTAAATCTTACGGCAAAACCTAACGCCTGCGGATGAAAAAAGCTTGAGCCCAAACTTCCTAGAATTATGAATATCAAAAGCGAATATACATTATGTGCACTTGGCGCAAACGAAATAAATACAGCGGTAAATATTAACCCCCAGAAAATAAAAGCCCGTCTGGTAATATTATCAGCAAAAAATCCGAACACCGGCTGCAAAAGAGAAGACCAAATATGCGAAACACTGAGAATTACTGTTGCAATAGCCATAGAAATTCCCAATTTCACCGCAATAAAAGGCATAATCGGATTCAACATGCCTGTATAAATATCATTCACAAAATGTGCACTCGAAAGCCATGCAAGGGGTTTCTTTTCGTCAATATTTTCCATTTATATATCCCTGTTAATTAGATTTATACAATACTTTTTTCAGAATTATAATACCACAAACGGACAACAAAATTAACAAGACAGACACAATCTGTGCGACAGGAATTCCTGCAACATAAGCGGCGCTGTCGATTCGGAAATGTTCGACGAATAATCTTACGCAAGAATAAAGAATCAAATATATAAAAAGCGTGTAACCCGCTCTATTGACGGCAAATTTTTTCATAACAAAGTACAAAATCACAAATATACAAATATCCAGAAGCGACTCATACAGAAAAGTCGGATGAAAATACTGAAAGTTCATCAATTGAACAGGTCTGTTTTGAATCGGAATAAAAAGTTTCCACGGCAAATCAGTAGGATATCCGAAAGCTTCAGAGTTAAAAAAATTCCCCCATCTTCCAATAGCCTGCCCCAAAACCGTACCACAGGCAAAAGCATCCAATACGTTTAATACGGGAAGTTTTGCCTTTTTAGACGAAATAACAAGCGCCAAGACTCCTGCAATTAAACCTCCATGGATAGATAAGCCTCCCTGTCTGAAAAAGAAAATTTCAAACGGATTATGGAGATAATACTGAAAATTAAGCAGGCAATAATACAGTCGCGCCCCCAAAAGCCCGAAAATAACAGCATAAACGGCAACATCAATTATAGCGTCATAATTTTTATCGGAATTATATTTTTTAAATACAAAATAAGCCGTAAGAACACCCGCCAAACAACCAAGCGCCATAGTAATACCGTAATAATAGATATCAAGACTGCCTATGCTGAAAAAAACATCGCCCGGTGATTTAAACATAATCTACTCTTGAGCAAATGCAGCGGGAACAGAGGATTTAGAATCAGCCCCGTTTAATCTTACATTCAAATCGTTTATGTGGTTTTCAACTTCTTCGCGGTCTTGCGCAGAAGCGTTCTTTTCAAGATATACCTGATAATTATTTACGGCACCTTTAACTAATTCATCGGCAAATTTCTTTGAGTTTGCAGATAAATTGCATGCCTTGTCTTCATTAATGTCGTTAATTTCCTGTTTTTCTAAGTTACCTTCATCGTCCACAGACATTGAACATGAAGAAATATCGCTTGCCAAATCTTCCTGAGCAACGGCCAAAGAATAATATGCATCGGCAAAATCAGGATTAAGTTGTAAGGTCTTTTCATAAGAGGAAATAGCATTGGCATAATCTTCGGCTTTAGCATAAGCAACCGCGAGATTGTAATGAGATTCATATAACGAAGAATCTAAATCAATACTGGATTTGAGACGTTCAATAGCCTCCTGATAATTTCCCTGTTCCATAAAGGCAGCCGCTTTATTATTCAATTCTTGAACGGCTAAATTATTAATACAGGCAGTTGTTAATACTGGTATAAAAAGAATACTTACTAATAAAAGTGCTTTTTTCATAGAAAATCATCCCTCTTCTTTTAGCTGATTTGCCCCACATACGGGCAGTCTTTTTAAACGATATTTAAAGTTATTATAAATTAATCAAAAGTATTTGGCAAATTTATACATTTAAGTTACAATAAATGTATGATATTTTCTATCGTGTAAAAGGTCTAATAAAGGAGAATAAACATGTCTGAAGATAAAGTAGTTAAGTTAGGGGCAAAACGCGGCACTCACAAAGAAGAAACCGCTTCCGACACCAACAATGACGAATTGGTATACTGCAGTTTTTGTAAAAGACCTAATACACATGTATTAAAAATGGTACAGGGACCCGGAGTTAATATATGCTCCGAATGCGCAATGATTGCTGTTCAATACCTTATACTTAACGACAGAATGCCTTCAGCAGAAGCCCAGCAGATTCTCGACGCGTTCTGGGGGAAAGCAAGAAAATAATGGTAAAAGAACTTAATCCTTTTGAAATAAAAGCCGAACTCGTACGAATTCTGTCCAAAAACGACAGAAAAATCTCTGACGCTGATTTTGAATCACTGGATAATTGCAACAAAAATATTATTAACAAGATTCTTTTCAAAGAACTAATAAACATAAAATCAGAAAATGAACAAAATATAAAAATTCTTCTGGAAAGATACTGCGAAAAAGAAGAGTTAATCAATCAACTCTGGGCAATTCTAAAAAACAATCTGGCATCGGTTGAGGCAAAAATCATCGTACTTAACCTGCTTAGAGATTTGGAAACCGATTGGAAATACGAAGATTACGAAGGCTTTATCGAAAATTCGGACGAAATCATTGACGAAGATACTAAAAGACTTCTGGATAAAGCAATAGTGAATCCTGAAGTACAGATTGATTTTCTGGACTTTTTGAGCGCTGTTAACGAAAAGGATAAAGTTCTTTTAATAAAATCACTTGCGGATGATTACGAAAAAGACGCTCTTGCAAATATTCTGGTTCCGGTATTTCTTTCACAGCCCGATTCCGAAATAGGCAAGGAAGCACTCTCGCTCCTCGGAAATTCGAAATCACAACTTGCATACCATGCTTTGAATACAGCAATGGAATTTGTAAGCGAGGAATTAAAACCTTCGGTTAAGAAAAATCTCTCAATCCTTAAACTTAGCGGAATAAGAGAAGACAATTCCCAAGAATTTTATAAAAACCTCCTTTCAGAATCAAAACCTTATCGTTGTTGCGTTACATATCCGGATGGACATGGCAATCAAGCGTTAATCTTTTCTCGCACGAATTCGGAAAAAAGGGTTCAATTCGTTGCGATTGTAACAAATGATTATAACGGAATCCGCGACTGTTTTGGATTTAACGATATTTCACAGTTCGAATGCGACAAAATTATCGAACGTTTCTACAAGGATGAACCTTCACTTAATATTCCCGCAAAATCATTAAAAACACTGCTTTTGCATTCGGAAAAGCTTTCCAAGAAAAAAGCAAACAACTGGCTCTTGCCTTATGAATATGTATGCTGGAAAAATCTTCTTGCGGATATAGAATACGATACTGAAGATTTAAAAACAATTCTAACATCGCAGTTTCCGCCGCAAGAGGCAAAAATAGAAACTTATGAATTTATGGAACACTGGTTCCTTGACGCACACTACAGCAGTGAATTTGAAACATTCTTGCAAAAACTTAACGAAAGCGTAACGTCAGATTTGAAAAATACGGATTTCGACAGTCTGATAAACCAAAATATCGATTTGATTTTCTACACGGAAGAACGCGAAATCTGGCGTAAAAGACTTTTGAACTGCGCTTATTTAAAAATGCTTGATAACAAACATAATGATGCGTCGAATCTTCTTGCAATATATAACGATAACAATGTATTCTCCGAAGTATTAAAAAATATATTAAGAAAAAGTATTTACGAGTATTACTTTACTCTGAAATTCAATACTGAAGAGAATAATGGTCAACTAACATTAAAAGAATTAGACGCAATTATTGAAAAAATTGAAAATAAGTGGGTGCAGAATGTATAAAGTTATGGCGCTTGATATCGGAACAAAAAGAATAGGCGTGGCACTAAGCGATTATTTGTTAATGCTCGCCAACGGACATTCCTGCATTCAACGCCAACCTGAAACAAAGGCGCTTGAAGAAATTCAAAAAATTGCAAAAGAAAATAACGTAAAAAAAATCGTCTGCGGGGTTCCGCTGAATATGGACGGAACAAAAGGATTTCAGGCAGATGATTGTATTGAATTCGCCAATAAAATTCAAGGTTACGAGATAATCTTTGAAGACGAACGTCTTACATCAGACACGGCAGAAGAAAATTTACGAAATAAAAAAATAGACTTTAAGAAAAATAAAGGACTGGTTGATATTGAAAGTGCTTGTATTATACTGGAACAATACCTGTCACGAAAATAAAAAAGAAAGAGGACAAAATGACAAAAGAAAATGATCAATTAATCGAAACCATTGACGAAAACGGAAACAAAATTACATTTGAACTTTTCGACATCGTAGAAGTAGACGAACAGGAATACGCCCTTCTTCTCCCTACAGAATCACAAGCCGGCGAAGAAGATGAAATCGTTCTTATGAGATTATCAAAAGACGGCGAAGACTATATTTTCGAAACAATCGACGATGATGCGGAATTCGAAAAAGTAGCGGCTTATGTAGAAAGCCTTGAAGATGAAATTGAAGACGAGGATTAAGATTTGTTTGAAAAATTTACCGAAAAAGCAATAAATACTGTTGCAGAGGCACAAAGAATCGCTGAAGAAATGCAGTCCGAATATATTTTATCGGAACATCTTTTACTGGCGCTTGTTCACGAGGCAAAAGGAGTTTCGCTAAAAATTTTTAAAATGGCAAACATTTCTTATGAAAATCTTTACGAAGAAATATCGAAAGACCTTGTTATTACGGAAAAAATCCACACAAACGCCAACGCAAACTTCAGCAATCACGTCAAAACAATTCTTAAAAAGACTCTGGATTTAGCCAACAAATCAGGCAATCCGTCTATCCTCTACGAACATTTATTCCTTGCGGTAATCACCGATAAACACTCAAATAACGTTAATACACTCGAAAAAATGGGATTTGATGTTTATATGGCGAAAAATCTTCTGGAAAAACTCGTTCAGAAAAAAATCAAAAAACTTTATCATCCCGAAATTGACGAAAACAAAGAAAATAAGAAAAACTCGAGCGAAGCCGCCGATGCACTCTTTGACAGCGCAGAATCCACTGAAATTTTTGAACGCGCGGTTGCTAAATTATCAGCGTCAAATTACGAAATTCTCGGCACTGAACAAATTATTTCGTCAATCCTTGAAGATAAAGATTCAGAACTTTCAAAAATCCTTGCGCAAAACGGAGTTACGGCAGAACAGTTTGAAGAAAAGCTTCAAAAAGTTCAATCACGCCAGGCTGAATACGAAGGAAGACAAATTATTTTTACGCCTAACGCCTTTACAACAATGAATATGGCACTGCAAACCGCAAAAGAACTCGGTTCTTCTGTTGTCTTGCCCGAACACATTGTCCTCGGTGTTCTCAAAACTAAGAAAGGGCTTGCGTATGAAATTCTTAAAGAATTGAAAATTTCAGACGATGATTTGGCTCACAGTATTATCAAACCTATTGAAAAACAAATGCCCGAAACTCTCACTATCCTGCGTCTTGCAAAAGAAGAAGCACGCAGGCTCGGAAGAAATATCGTGGGTACGGAAATGTTTTTACTCGGGATTCTCGGTGAAGCTACGGGCGTAGGTGCGGAAGTTCTTTCCGAGTTGGAAATAAACATCAGAGACGCCAGAAAAGTGGTAGAAAATATAATCGGCTTCGGCAACGAGTATTTTGACCGCGAAATTGTATTCACTCAACGCGCAAAACGAGTCCTGGAAGCAGCATGGGAATTTGCGAAAAAAGAACACAAATCCCGAATTGAATCCTCGCACATGCTTCTGGCACTTACGACAGAACCGACAAGCGTTGCAATGAGAGTTCTTGAACAGTTAGGCGTCGACGCTGTGGAAATTAAAGAAGGCATTAAAAAATTCAAACAATGAATATCACTGAAACCGTAAAAAGTTTTTTGGATACATACGATCTGAACGGGAAAAAACTTCTTGTGGGATTTTCCGGAGGGTATGATTCTTTATGCCTGCTTAATATTGTAAAAGAACTCGGTTATAATGTTACAGCCATACATCTTAACCACAATTGGCGCGGAGACGAAAGCCTTCGGGACGAAGATTTCTGCCGCAAATTTTGTTGCGATAACACGATTGATTTTTACTGTGAAAAACTTCCCGATACCGTTCCTCATACAGAAACCGCGGCAAGAGAAGCACGTTATAAATTTTTTGAAAAATGTATAGAAAAATTCGGCGCAGATGCGATTCTGACGGCGCATAACCTTGATGATTTGGCAGAGACACTTATTTACAGAATTTTGAAAGGAACGGGGATTACTGGACTAAACGGCATTGCCGAAAATCGCGGAAATTTTTACCGCCCGCTTATTGATATAAAACGCGAAGAAATTGAAAATTATTGCAATAAAAAAAGACTAAAACCCATAAATGACAGTTCGAACAACGATACAAAATATCGAAGAAACTTCATCAGACATAAACTTTTGCCGCTGATTGCAGAGATAAACGAAAATTACACACACGCTCTCAAAAACCTCGCAGAATCCGCAAAAGAAACCTCCGAACTTGTTCGTGAATACATGGACAAAATTAAAGAAGAAACAGGAAATTCTACACAAAAGTTTATTAAACTTGGCAAACCAGCGCAAAATTATCTGATTCACGAATATTTTATCAAAAATAATCTGGAATATGACAGAAAAAAGATTACGGAAATCGTTGAATTTATCAATAAAAATTCCGAATCAAAATCAGGTAAAAAAGGCTCTGTCACAAAAGGATTATGGATTTTTGCAAATAGCGAAAAGTTCGAATTCATAACGGAATCAAACGACACTTATAGGGAAGTTGAAATTTCTCACGAGGGCGAATTCGAGTTTGACGAATATATTTTTACAATGAAACCCTATTGTAAAACTGTGAATGAATTTCCAAAAGATAAAGATATGACAGCGTTTATCGAACTCTCAGATATAAATTTTACACTGAGATACAGAAAAAACGGTGACATTATTCACCCGTTGGGCACTGCAGGGAGTAAAAAATTAAAAAAATACTTTAATGATAAAAAAATTCCTAATCACGAAAAAGGCTCAATACCTTTATTGTGCAACGGCAACGAAGTTTTATGGGCGGCAGGTATAGGATTAAGCGAAAAAATAAAAGTTGTCCGAACATCCACACATGTGTTAAAATTGGTTAAAAAGGAAGGTTATAATGAAAGCTGAAGATTTAAAAGTATTGTTCTCGGAAGAGGAAATCCAGAACAGAATAAAAGAACTCGGAGAAGAAATGAACGCGTTTTACAACGGTGAAGAAGTTGTTGCAATCTGCGTTTTAAAAGGTGCGGTTATGTTTGCAACAGACCTTGTCAAACACCTTAATATGCCGTTAAAAATGGAATTTATCCGACTTTCAAGTTACGGAACAGGGTTCAATACATCAGGAAAAGTTAATGCCGTTGATATTTCTCTCCCTGATTTGAACGGAAAAAACGTTCTTATTATAGAAGATATAGTTGATACAGGATTGACTGCAAAGTTCTTAATGGATTTTATGCACGCTAATTTTCATACAAAATCTACAAAATTCTGTTCGCTTCTTGACAAAAAAATTACGAGAAAAACCGATATTGAACCCGATTATTACGGATTTGAAATTGATGATAAATTCGTTGTCGGCTACGGACTTGATTACGAAGGATATATGAGAAACCTCAGATTTATCGGATATAAGGATTAATTTTGAAAAACTATTACAAAAATTCAATAAACAAAATTAAGAATTTTTATTCCGTAAAATTTGATGAAAACAATGTGGAAACAGCGCTTTTTGATACACTTAACCGCATTGTTGAGTTTGACTGCGGGAAAATATATTACCTTAACGGTAAAGAAAAAACTCTGACTTACTCTAACAATTGCAATATAACACCAAAACACGTTACCGAAGCCGAATTATGTGTACAGGGATTAAATTTCGGAATAATAGAAATCGGACGAAACAAAATCTTTACGGAAGAAGAAATTCTCGTTTTTGAATCTTGCGCGACGATTATTGCCGGTATTCTAAAAGACATAGAAATGAATTCAATAATAAAAATGCAATTAAGTATGCTTCAGGAAGGTATTTCGGCAAAAAACACCGAAAATCTTATAAAAAATAATTTTATTTCAAATGTCTCACATGAACTTCGCTCTCCGCTCAATTCAATACTAGGATTTGCAGAATTGCTCGATTCACAGTTTATAGGAACCCTTAACGAAAAACAGTCGGAATACGTGGAAGATATACGGATTGCGGGTTTACACCTTTTAACAATGGTCAACGAAATTCTTGATATTTCTAAAATCGAATCAGGAACAATGAATTTGACTCTAAGAACTTTTGACTTAAAACAAAATGTCAACGAAGTAGTGAACATATTAAAACCGCTTTTTGCAAAGAAAAACCTGAAATTTCGGTCTAAGATACCGGAGGAGATGAAAATTACGGCAGATTATACAAAAATACAACAGATATTTTTCAATTTGTTAAGTAATGCGATAAAATTCACTCCCGAAAACGGATTGGTTCAAATTAAATCCTCTGAGAGCGCAAATAATATAACGATTTCGGTAAAAGATAACGGATGCGGAATTGAGAAAGAATTCCATAAAAAAATATTCGATAAATTCGTTCAAATATCACAAATGGCGGATTCAACAGGCTTAGGGCTTACAATAACCTCCGAAATCGTAAAAATGCACGGAGGTAAAATTTCGGTAAAAAGCGAACCACAAAAAGGCAGCGAATTTATTATAAAAATTCCAAAGCTTTAAAATATTGTTTTTTTATAAAAAAAATGTTAAAATAAAAACAGATACATGGAGGTATAAAGTGGCATCTTTAAAAGAAGCGTATGAAAGTACAATCGGTGAAAGTTTTACGGGTTTAAAACTCTTAATTTGGGCTATTCCTTTATATATTTGCAGAAGTTTTTATATTGAACAAAACAGTATAATGCTGACTATTTTCGGTGGAGTATTTGCACTTTTATTAATCGGATTTCTTACAGAATCTGCGCATAACGTTATTGAGAAAAAGCCGGAACTTGTTCCCGGAATAAACGTTTTGTCAATGGCATTTACGGGAATAAAAACGCTTCTTGCGCTTGCAATACCGACAGCGGTTACCATTGCATTAGGCAATCTGCTTTTGAGTTTTATACAAATTCCTGATAAAACTCTTATGATGACTGTTCAAATATTTATCTGGATGTTTTTGACCGCATTTCCTGTTACGGTATATCTTGTTTTCATAAGAAGACTCAGTTTTTTTGATACACTAAATTTGAAAAAAGTATCACTCGGCTACGGTGACGCATTTATTACGGTATCTTATTTAATCATTAAATTATATCTTATTGCACTTGTAATAATCGGATTTATAACATATATGTTCTGGCTTTTTGTAGGCTTGGACAATGCTTTGATTAATTACATCTGGTGCATTGCGGTTATGTATAACCTTGTAATAGCGACAAATTATCTTGCAAAACTTAGCGAAGAATTATACTCTTTTACGGAAAAAGATGATAAAAAAGACTAAAAAACTTATTTTTTAGAAACCATTTCGCGAAGTTTTTTCAATTTGTCACGAATCTCGGCAGCGCGTTCAAAATCAAGAATTTTGGCAGCTTTGTGCATATCTTTTTCAAGTTTGTCAATAAGTTTCGGCAAGTCTTTTTGTTCAATGCCCAAATCAACCATTTCTTCCGCGACAATATCTTCCAAATCACGATAGCTTGCCACGAGTGAAAGAAGATTATTTTCAATAGGCTTTTTAATGGTTTGTGGAATAATACCGTATTTTTTATTGTGTGCAATTTGAATTTCACGGCGTCGTTCGGTTTCGTCAATGGCGGCTTTCATGGAATCCGTAATTTTATCGGCGTACATAATAACTTCACCGCAAGCGTTACGGGCGGCACGTCCGATTGTTTGGATTAAACTTGTTTCCGAACGCAAAAATCCTTCCTTGTCCGCATCCATAATAGCCACAAGCGAAACTTCAGGAATATCCAGCCCTTCACGTAAAAGGTTTACGCCTATAAGTACGTCAAATTCACCCAATCTCAAGTCGCGAAGAATTTCAACGCGCTCAAGCGACTGAATTTCGCTGTGAAGATATCTTACTCGAATTCCCTCCTGAATAAAGAAATCCCTCAAATCTTCCGCCATACGTTTGGTAAGAGTCGTAATTAACACACGTTCGTTCTTTTCGGTACGTTTTTTAATTTCCTCTTTCAAATCATTAATCTGAGTGTCGATAGGTCTTACATGAATTTTAGGATCGACAAGCCCTGTCGGACGAATAATCTGTTCAACAAGCTGTGTAGAAGTTTTACGTTCAAAATCAGCAGGAGTTGCGGAAATATAAATTTTCTGTCCGACTCTTTCAAAAAACTCATCGCTGGTCAGCGGGCGGTTATCTTTGGCACAAGGCAAACGAAAACCGTATTTTATAAGCGTGTCTTTTCTTGCGGCATCTCCATGACTCATACCTTTTAATTGAGGCAGAGTAACATGAGATTCATCAACAACTGTAAGAAAATCACTTTGAAAATAATCCAAAAGCGTTGCAGGCGGAGAACCCGGCGGACGGCGTTCAATTATGCGCGAGTAATTTTCAATACCCGAACAATAACCCATTTCCTTAATCATTTCCAAATCATATTTTACACGTTGTTCAAGCCTTTGCGCCTCAATAAGCTTATTCTCGTTATTAAGTTCGACAAGCCTGTGCTGCATTTCCTCTCTAATCAAACGAATCGTTTCATCCACGTTTTCATCATAAGAAAGATAGTGGACTGCAGGATAGATAACAACTTTTTCGGGCATTTCGACAATTTCGCCCGATACATTATCAATTCTGACAATTTTTTCAATTTCATCACCAAAAAAGTAAATTCTCGTCACAATCTTTTCGTAAGCTGGCATGATTTCTACAATATCACCGCGAACTCTGAAAGTAGAACGTTCAAGAACCAAATCGTTACGTGAATACTGAGTCGACACAAGGTGATTTAAAAGCGCATCTCTATCAATTTCATCGCCAACATTAAGTTCAACAGACCCCCTGAAATAATTCTCCGGCAAACCCAAACCATAAATACAACTTACTGATGCAATAATAATTACATCGTTACGTTCATAGAGACTGCGGGTTGAATTATGACGGAGTCGGTCGATTTCGTCATTTATAGAAGCCGATTTTTCTATGTAAGTGTCAGTTCTCGGAATATAAGCCTCAGGCTGATAATAATCATAATAACTTATAAAATATTCAACCGCATTATCAGGAAAAAGTTCTCGAAATTCGTTGTACAACTGCGCTGCGAGAGTTTTGTTGTGAGCGATAATAAGAGTAGGTTTTTGAATTTTTTCAATCACGTTTGCAATTGTAAAAGTTTTACCCGAGCCGGTAATCCCGAGTAAAGTTTGCGCATCATCTCCGCGCAAAATTCCCTCAGTCAAAGCCTGTATTGCTTTTGGCTGGTCTCCGGACGGGGAATATTTTGAATTAATTTTAAATTTTCGCTCCATAACCAAATTTTATATCAAATTAATTTAATAGCAAATTTTTTCTTTTACGATTATTATAATAAATGCATGCTTACAAAAATTCAATTTACCTCCAATACTCCAATCGGGCAGAAAGAGAAACAGCCTGCAAAAAAATATAACGATCCGCTTAATGAAAATTGGATGGTTGGATTGTCATTTTCAAACGAACTGGGTGCGGCAATTTATGAGATTGCCCCAAAACTCTCGCAAGTTCTTTGGATTCCGCCTATAATGTACTTTGGTGCAGATATTTATGATAAATACAAAAATGATAACAACAAATACAATCCGAGCAAAACAAGAGCCGTAGAACAGGCAATTTATCAAGGATTGAGTAGTTTTATACTTCCAACAGGTGCAATCATTGCAGGACAAAAACTTACCTCACCTCTTGGCAAACTCATAAACAAAGGCATAAGCGTAAACACAAAAAAAGCTACAATTAAGCATATAAATAATACCATAGACCAATGCGTCGGTGATATTTTTGATGACAAGAAAAAACTTAAAAAGTTTTTCCTGGATTCTCTGGAAAACAAAATTCATGCCTGCCATAACGAAAAAAATTCTGACCGATTTTGGAAGAAACTTTTCAAAAATCTGAGCGGCAAATACGCGCTTGCCAATTGTGATAAGAACAAAATAATGAATTATGCCGAAAAAAATATAAACAAACTTATAACAATAAAAGAATCTTTGCAGGCTCATAAAAAACCGCCCGAAATTTCAAACTCAAGCTTTAGAAGATATATGGCGGATTATCCGATTTTGAAACAAACTTTCGGTGAAAAATACGCAAACAACGCGCTCAGGTATTCACTCAAAACTTACGAAAACCAACTTCTTTTCGCAAACAAACTTATAAAAACCGCAGGAGGACTTATTGCACTCGTATTAAGCTATAAACCGATTGACTCCTTCGTCAAAAAAACAGTAATGCCAAAATATATTGACCCGGGTTTGGATAAGTTTAATAAGACTATATTGGAAACCAGTGCATTAAAAAAACATATACTGAACAAAACTACCTGAATCTAGCGGCAAAAGAACCATCAAGAACAGGGATTTGTGGTGTAATTTCCCGAATTTCCGCAGCAGGAGTTTCCACCTCGGGCAAATCGTAAGAATACTGCCCGTCAGCACACGTAATAACTTCATTCAAAATAAGAGAGCCTGATTTATTCAATGACAATTCTGAAACTGATGCAATATACATTGAATCAAGATGGATTATGTAATCAAATTTTGAAGCAATGAGTGCTTTTGCCTGCTTGTCAGTGAGTTTATTCTTAGCTGCAAGACCGTTCGCAAGTTTTGAAACAGCATTGGATATAGATTCAGCCCTGAATGTTGAAAGCAACGGTTTATGTTCAATATCCGAAAATCCGTTATTCAAATCACAAATCAAATAATCCGATTCAAACAGACTTAAAGTATCAATTAAATTGCAAAATTCATCATCATTCAAACCCGAACATACAAAACTTTCCCGATTTAAAGATTTAGTCTCCAGTAAAAGCAAAGGAATTTTAATATGTTCCAGAAAACTCTCCGCATAAGAAGTCTTTCCTGAATTAGATGAACCTGAAATCAGAATATTCTTTTTGTTATTTAGTAAAGAAAGCAAAAATGCACGAATTTTCTCATCAACAAATCCGTTTTCAACAAGATAATTAAAAGTAGTAACTTCACGATTTTTCTTTTTAATAACAACCGTATAATGACTTACAGGCGGCTTTATGACAGTAGCAATCAAATTCCGAAATGTTACTTTTGCAACCTTTGTCTCTTGAGAAACGCCCGCAATCTTTAGAAACTTATCACACAAATCTTCAACAGATTTGACAGGAACATCAGATTCAGACAAATTCCCGTTGCGTTCGACAAGAACCTTCTCATTTTCCTTTATAATTACAGAAGACACAGTTTCATCCGAAAGTAACAAATCCAATTCACCAAAACCGTAGGCGCTTTTTAATAAATTATTTACTAACGGTATTTTCTTATCTTCGTCGAGAGTCATCCCTGATTCTTTCAGATAATTTGTAAGAAAAGTCTCAATAAGCGAAGTTTTTTCATCTTCGGAATATTCAAACCATACCGGTACTGCCGAAAGTTTATGAAAAAGCATTCTCTTTAAATCTTCAATAAAATCAGGTTGTGAAGTCTCTGCCACCCCGGATTCCATAATACTCTCCACAGGTTGAATGATTGTCTCTTTGAATCTGTCTTTGAATGCCATAACTAACCTTTCAAAATATTATCTATATTTTCAACAGAAGATGAAGTATATTTCTTTATAAGTTTACGCCTGTGAATACTGTCCGAAACATGAATCGCAAGCTCTTTATAACTTTGTGCGACATTGGATGAAGCATTAATTTCAGAAACGGTTACGCCCTTATTAATAGCAGCCATCATAGTAAAATAGTTGTTCGGAATCTTCCAGTAGATTTCTTTATTTAACACTTTTTCTGCGTCTTCAGCCTTAATCTCGTCATTTTCCATATATCTGTTAACAAGAATCTGAACCTTTTCGTCTTCATAACCAAGTTTCTCGAATAAATCCAAACAGCGCTGGCAGTTTCTTAATGCAGGGAGATTTATACATGTAACAAGAAACAACAAATCCGAATTATCAAGAGCGGTAATGGTCTTTCCGTCAAAACTTGAATCCGTATCTACAACAATATAAGAAAAGCTTTCTCTCAATATTTCAAACAAACGCGCAACCTGTTTTGATGAAATATCGTCAGCCTGTTTAAAATAAGGAGGGTCTGCCAGTACATAAAGACTCGTGTTTTTATATCTTTCGAGTGTATTAAGCAAAAAGTCCTTATTTAATTTATCGGGATTTTTCAGCATATAAGAAATATTAAACGATGGCTTCAAATCCATAAATGTCGTGATATCGCCAAGTTGAAAATTCAAATCAATCAGCGCAACATTTTCTTTTGTCGTTTTTGCAAGTTCAAGCGCCAGATTCAAAGCTATTGAAGTTTTACCGATTCCGCCTTTATTTGAAAAAACAGTCATCATACGACATTTGTTAACTTTTTGGTACTCGCCGTTTAACTGTTCAGTAACCCGTTTTAAAACATCAAAAAATTCGGTTTTTATAATCGGAGAAGTAAGAATCTCTTTTGCCCCTGCACGCATAACTTTTACAATAAAATCAACAGTAGGATTTTCGGAAACCGCCAGAATTTTACAATTAGGACAATCTGCCGCCTCTGTGATAAATTCCATCAAAGATTCGTCCTGCATATCTGCAATAACAAGAGATTTAGGCAATGCTGAGAGCGTATTGTAGATTTCAGAATTACCGGCAAATCCGTCAAGAACATCAAAGCCTCCGTATTCTTGCAAATACAATGTTAAAAGTTCTTTCAAATTGCCTTCATGTGATAATATAACCGTTGAAACCTTTTCTGTCATAAAAACCTCTTTATACAAGAATTTTACCATATTAATCACGATAGGGCAAGGCATAATACAAGTTTTCACGACATTGCACCATCCTGAACTTGATTCAGAATCGTGATAACACTGCTATTGCAGCTCAAGCCCCTCAATGATAGAACACTCGTATATCCCCCCACTCTAAAAAAGCCCTGTTCGGATGTGATTTTGTTACCTGCTGAGCTCGCAGGTGGGTGAGCGCCTCGATAAATCCGTTTCCCGCTGGCGAAATAAATTTCGGCGGGTATACTTCAATACCTGTCAGAGTCAACTCTCCCTATTAATAAAAATGTAGGAACAAAATTGAACACCCGTACAGAGCAATAATATTATAACATTATTTATTTTAAATAACAACTGTTAGCAATTGGGATTTTTTATCGTCTCATTGAGAGTGTTTCCGCAACCTTTTGTTCCATCATATCGGCTTTTCTAAGTGCAGCTTCGGCAGGAGTTAAGTCAGGAGAAACGCCGTTTACCACAACCGGAGTAGGTGACGGAACATAGGTGTAATTATCTTTCGGCTGTTCCGAAGTATTTACTTCTTCTTTAGTTGAGGCAGGAATAGGATTTTTATAAGCCTGTCCGTTTTTAGCCATAGTTAAAAGATTAGTAGGGCTGTTGTTACTTACCAGCGGTTCTACACGTTTTGCAGCTTGTGCTTCCTGTTGTTTTCTATATTCTTCAATAAGAGCTTGCATTTGAGCCTGTTGTTCAGGAGTTAACTCATTTTGTTTAGCGTCTTCTTTGTCTTCATCAAGAACAGAGTTTGTCGGTTTTCCAAAGAGGAAGTGGCTGATTTTAGTCGCATTTTTCGCTACAAACGGAACTATAATTGCCATAGGGATAGCTATTCTCATCGGAACCCCGATAAGATTTCTAAAACCGTTACCCATTTTTCTGAAAAGGTTCATGTTGAGTGTTGAAGCAGAACGACGAGCCAATCTTGTTTCGTTACCAATGTTTATAAATCCGCCGAGTTTCTTTAATAATTTAGTAACAGGGTTTTTAACATTAGCTTTTAACATATTTTTAAGTTCGGTTTTTCTGGTTTTATAAAGATTTTTGTCAGAAAGTAAACCTGCTTTTACATCTGCATTGAATTGTTTGAGTGCAGCTCTGTATGCTTCCACACCTTTCTTGTCAAGTCCCGCATATTTCAAACCGCCTACTTTATGCATAGCCCAAATACCGAGAGGCATTGCCATAAAGTATGTAAAGTCATTGATGAATCTTTCAGTAAAAGTTTTTATCTTTTCACCTTTAGGAGCTTTGAAAGTATGCAATAACATATCGGCAAAGATACCTGCCTGCATTGCAACAGCGAGTTTGCCGCCCGCGAACCTGTTTGTAGAACCTTCTAAAAAGTAACCAAAAGCTTTAGGGAGGAATCTTCCGAGAGCTGTTTTGTTACCTTTGCCCATAGTTGCAATATATTTGTTATTGTATTCTGCTAAAGAAACGGTTCTTCCCAAAAGGTGGTTTTTAATTTTACCGAGATTTCCGTGTTTACGCCATATTGAAATTTTAATATTTTTATCGGCTTTTGACAATGCTTCCATTATAGCCTTAGGATTATCAATGAATTTACCTTTTAAGGCTTCATAAGCACTAAGAGATTCAAAACCGAGTTTTTTAACTTTTAAATTTTTAGCAGCATTTTGAAGTTGTTCAAGAGTTTTACCTGAGGCAGCTCTAAGAACATCGTCGCTTACGCCGAGGCATTTTAACTCTTCAATTTGCAAGACTTTTGCTTGTTCCGCAAAAGATTTACCTTCCAAACTTTTTACGAAATT
>CAOJDT010000011.1 GCA_948433295.1 uncultured bacterium | reverse complement strand
GTTTCCAACACTGTCATTCTGAAACGTGGACTGTTCCGTTTTACATGATTTGTTAATGTTCAGAATCTCCGTTTCTTTAAGAGATGCTGAAACAAGTTCAGTATGACAGTATTAAATACATCTGGTGTAAACTTATATATAAGTATCGAAAAACTTGCAATAATGATTTTTTTTAAGTAAAATGTCATTATTATAAAAAGGGGATTGTATGAGAAGAATTGAGGCAAAAAATCTTATAAAAATATACGGCGACAGAAGTGTAGTAAACGACGTTTCGTTTCATGTAAACAAAGGCGAAGTCGTTTGTCTTTTGGGACCGAACGGTGCAGGAAAAACCACAACTTTCTATATGGTTGTAGGTCTGGTTAAACCTAACAAAGGTCATATATTTCTGGATGACAGAGATATTTCCGCAATGCCTATGAACGAAAGAGCGCGCCTCGGGGTGGGTTATCTCCCGCAGGAAGCCTCTATTTTCAGAAAATTAAGCGTTGAAGATAATATCAAACTCGTTCTTGAAATGAACGATAAACTTACCGTAAACGAAAAACGCCGCAAACTCGAAGAACTTTTGTCTGAATTCGGTGTATTGAGACTTCGTTCATATCCTGCGGTTGCGCTGTCAGGCGGTGAAAGACGACGCGTCGAGATTGCCAGAGCACTTGCAGCAAGCCCTGATTTCATGCTTCTTGATGAACCTTTTGCGGGCATCGACCCTATTGCAATCGGGGATATTAAAGATAACATAAGAAAAATTTCCGAAGAAAAAGGGCTTGGCGTACTGATTACCGACCACAACCCTAAAGCAACGCTTTCAATCACAGACAGAGCCTACGTAATTTTCGACGGACAAATTAAAATTCAGGGAAGAAGTCAAGACGTAGCTGTCGACCCTGTTGCAAAAGAATTTTACTTAGGAAAGGATTTTGTACTGTAATGAAATTTCCTAAGATTACGATTTATGACAGATATATTTTTAATCAGGTTTTAATCACAACATTCGTTGCAATTTTATTGTTTACGGTCGTCTGGATTGCGCCTGAAATGCTTTTGAATACAATTAAAAAGACACTTGAGGGCACTTATACGGTAAAAACCGCATGCCTGGTACTATTTTACGAATTACCGAAGATTCTGGGAAAAGCTTTTCCTGTGGGATTGCTTCTGGGAACCCTCTTCACTTTCGATAAATTAAGCAAGGATTCGGAACTCACAATCTTTAGAGCGGTCGGAATGTCTTTTCAGAGAATTCTTGCGCCCGTACTTGTTTTAAGTATTATAGTAACCGCATGCTGCTTTGTGACTTACGACAAATTGATTCCGATTTCGGCAAACCGTATTAACGCAATAAAAGACAGATATCCGTCAACACAGTATATTTATACTCAAAAATCCGAAAACGGAAGCCCTGAACTTGCGGTCGTAATCTCAAGATTCCGCAAAGATACGATGAATAACGTTATTGTACTTGATTTTTCAAGTAAATATTATACGGATGTTCACCAGCTTTCAAATATTTTTTCCGCAAAAACGGGCAAATATTTAGGCGACAAGTGGACTTTGAACGACATTACACAATATCAGATTAATAGTGACGGAATTTACACCGAAACCCGCAAACTCAAATCAATGGATATTTTGAACGGTGAAGCCGCAAACAACGCGTTCACTCTCATGACTTATTCAACAAAAAAAGAACGCGAAATCACAAACCATAATTTGAGAAATTACATTAAACTTCTTAAAAAAGAAGGCATGGACGAAGAATACCGTTATATGTTGAACAAGTATCTTCAAAGATTTTTCCACCCGTTCGTATGTGTACTGTTGGCTATTATGGGCACATTGCTCGGTTTCAGCAAACCGCGCGAACAAAGACTTGTCGGATTCACGATTGCAATCGGATGTATTTTTGTATATTACATAACTCTTCCGTTCTTCGATCTTCTTGCGGAAAAAGGAATCCTCCCTCCGCTTGTTACTGCAATCTTCCCTCCGCTCGCGTTCCTTTTCGCAATAATCGGTTTTTACAAATCTAAGGATATTTAATTAATGAAAAAACTTTTTTTAATCTTTATAGCAATCCTCGTATCAGGTGCAGCAATTGCAAAAGAACCGATTGACATAAAATTTGACGACGGGATTTATCACATAACTCTGAAAGGCGACAAGATTAAGAAAAAGATAAAAGTTCATGCGGTCTCGGGTTTGAAAACAAACGCCGAAGTTCACAAAGAAAGCGGAGCGCGTTTGACCGTTAATGCGGGATACTTCGACCCCGCCAACAAAAAAACAATTTCGTACGTAACAATGGAAAGCCAGACTTATGAAGATCCTATGTTAAACGAAAATCTTCTCGGAAACGCATTTTTGAGAAAAAATCTAAACAAAATTCTCAACAGAACAGAATTCAGAATAATAGAATGCGACAGCAAATATAAATACGAAATAGTTCCGCACAATACCCCTGTAGATTTTGCCTGTGATATGAAATACGCAGTGCAGGGCGGACCTCTGATTTTACCGCAACTCAGGCTGGAAGAAGAGCTGTTTGTGGTAAAAGACGGCGATAAAGTAGTAAGAGAATCCTGTTCGGTTCTTCACAAAGTAGCAAGAACCGTCCTCGGAATCAAGGACGGCGATTTGCATATATTAATAATTACGGATGAACACCCTATGGATATGTACGAAGTTCAGGCATTGTGTAAAGAACTCGGATTTGACCGCGCAATGGGTCTTGATGGCGGAAGTTCAACCTCTATGAATTACCTTAATAAGTACAACGTAATTTCTACAAAAGGCGATGGCGCCGGACGAGAATTAAAATCGTTCATTCTTGTCTATTAGTCGGATAAACCTTTTTTCGTAGTCATATACCCGTCAGGAGTATCTTTTGTATAACTAATAACTTCGTCGTTATCATCTAATTCGACTGTACGAATATCTCTTTCGGTTTTTGTATCCCATTCACTGTATCCGCGAAGGTTTTTACCGTCTTTTCTAAACTCAATAGATTTCTGCACACCATCAGCCATTACAGTTACAGCATGAGGTTTTCCGTCTTTAAAATGTGTTGTCTTATCCTTTTCACCCATTTCTGTAATTAACAGTACGGAACCATCTTCATCGAGACCGAAATTTTTTACAGGTTTGCCGTTTTCGATTTCGGTACCCATTGTAATTTTCTTGCCTTCAAAATCTACTTTGTATTCTGTAGATTTGCCGTTTTCGCCTTTAACTTCAATACTTTCGAGAGTTCCGTTCGAGCGGAATTTCTTTTCGCCCTGAATTGTTTCGATATTTTCGGGAACTTTTACAGAATTGATATCAGCGGGTGCCATTTCGGCTTTAATTTTTTCTAAATCAAAGTCAGGAATGAGCATTTTGCCTTTAGAATATTGAACAACTTCGCCGCCATCAGGTGAGTATTCTGATTTTGAAACAATTCTGCCATCTCTGTAGTATCTGATAGATTCAATTTTACCGTCATTGTATCTTGTAATTTTGTCTGCGCCGCTCGGTACATCGTATTCCGAGGTGCTTCTCAGGCTTCCGTCTTCGTTAAATCCTACCGAACGATGTTGTCCGAATTTTGTTTCAAGAACAAATGAAACTTTGCCCTCATCAAAGGCTGTATACTTTTCATCACCTTTATTCGCACCGTATTCGGTTACTCCGGCGCAGGTAAGTTTGTTATTTTCAGTACCAAAATTAACAGCTTTCAGGACTTTTCCCGTTTCGTTCTCTTTTTCTACGATTTTACTTAGTTGTTTATCTGCAAAGAAATGGTATTCTTTTGTAGTCGAATCACCTTTGACCACAATTGCCTCAAGGACACCGTTTGAATTCAAGACTTTTTCACCTTGTAAAGTATCGGCTTCATCGCCTTTGATTGTAACCAATTCGGCAGGTTTGAGTTCATTAACAATTGAAGGAGGCTGATTTATCCATGCTTTTGCATAGTTTGTCAAAACATCCGCACCTTCAAGTCTCGGTTTTTCATCAGTCGTCAAATTAACGTTTTTTTGTTTTTCTTTAAATTGTTCCAAAAGGTTTGTACCGCTGAAACTAACCGTATTCATACCAAGAGACCTAATCATAAATTCACTCCTACATTTTGTACTGTATATAATTTATAAAAACAACAAGCTTAAAATAATTGCTAATAAATTAAGTTTTATGTTAAAATATCATAAGAAGAAAGTGAGGGGAGTATGTTGAGAGGCCCATTTTTAGACAGAAATTGGATTGGACAAAACGAAGATTATGAATCATCAGATATAGTTATGTTGGGATTACCGTTTGACGGAACCGTATCATACCGTTCAGGCTCAAGGTTTGCGCCCGAACAAATCAGACTGGCAAGTTGGGGATTAGAAGATTATTCACCGAGATTTGACAAATTTTTGCAGGACGTGAATTTTCACGACGCGGGAGATTTGGAATTCCCGCTCGGAAACACTTACAAATCGCTTGAAGTAATCGAAAAAAATGTCGAAGATATTTACAAAGACGGCAAAAGAGTTTTTGGAATCGGCGGCGAACACCTTGTGACTCTTCCCGAAATCAAAGCGATTTCAAAGTTTCATAAAGATTTTGCAATTGTACATTTTGACGCCCACACAGACTTGCGCGAAGAATATCTTGGCGAAGAAATGTCTCACTCTGCCATAATCCGTCACGCGTCAAAAATCGTCGGACCGCAAAACCTTAAACAAATCGGTATCCGCTCGGGTATGAAAGAAGAATTCGAATTTATGAAAGAAAATAATACACTCTGCCATAAATATTCGGATTTAGACTGCCTGAAAGGCAAGAAAATTTTCATAACCGTCGACCTTGATGTTCTTGACCCGTCGGTTATGTCCGGTACGGGAACTCCCGAAAGCGGCGGAATGCAGTTTAATGAATTGATGGGGTGGTTTGAATATTTGAAAGATTTTGATATAATAGGTGCCGATGTGGTAGAACTCGCTCCTGATTACGATGCATCAGGCGTTTCAACCGCAGTGGCAACTAAAGTCATCAGAGAACTTTTAATGATTATGTAAAAATTTTTCGGGGAGAACAATGGTTTTAGACAGAATAAACTTTTTAAAAGACGAATTGAACAAACACAATTATCTTTATTACGTTGAAGATAATCCGATAATAACAGACAAACAATACGATGATATGTTTTCGGAACTAAAAAAACTTGAAGAAGACCACCCCGAATACAAAACACCCGACAGCCCCACCCAACGCGTCGGTTCCGTGAGCGAAAAATTCTTCCCTTACACCCATAAACACAGACTTTACAGTCTTGATAATACTTACAATTACGAGGACCTGGAAATCTGGTACAAAAAAATTATGGAAGAATACGGCAGCGATGTCGAACTCGTTTGCGAACTAAAAATTGACGGCCTTGCAATTTCTTTGACTTATGAAAAAGGACTGTTCACAACAGGCGTAACACGCGGTGACGGGGTTACCGGCGAAAATATTACGACAAACCTGAAAACAATCCGTTCAATTCCACTGAGACTTTTTCAAGATATTGATGTGGAAGTACGCGGCGAAATCTATATGCCGAAAACTTCGTTTGAAAAATTAAACGAAGAAAATATTGAAAAAGGCGAAAAAACTTTTGCCAACCCTCGTAATGCCGCCGCAGGTTCAATAAGACAATTAGACAGTTCCATAACGGCAAAACGCGACCTTTCAATTTGGGTTTATAATTCAATTTTCGAAAACTTGCCAGATCCGCCGAAAACACATTACGAAAGCATTCAATACCTGAAAAAATTAGGATTCAAAGTCAATCCGAATATTCAACTCTGCAAAGATGTTTATGAAGCAATCGAATATTGCAAAATATGGGAAAATAAACGTTTTGAATTGGATTACGCAACAGACGGAGTTGTAATCAAAGTCAACAGTTTTGCAATCCAAAATGATATGGGATTCACTGCCCGTGCTCCAAAATGGGCAACAGCATTCAAATTTCCGCCCGAAGAAGCGATTACGACGTTGGAAAATTTTGAACTCGGTATAGGAAAAACGGGAGCAATTACGCCTATCGCACTTTTAAAACCCGTTCTACTGGCAGGAAGCACCGTCTCACGCGCAAGCCTTCATAACTTTGACGAAATCAGACGCCTTGATGTCCGAAAAGGAGATCAGGTTTTGATTAAAAAAGCAGCGGAAATCATTCCTAAAGTGATTAAGGTTGTAGAAACCGAAGATCGTCCGAGCAAATATCCTTACAGAACTCCGAGAAGATGTCCTGCTTGCCGTGCACGTCTTGAAACACGTGTTGGAGAAGTCAATCTTTATTGTCCAAATCCCGATTGTCCTGCAATTATGAAAGCAAAACTCGAATTCTGGGCATCAAAAGACGCCATGGATATAGACTTTGTAGGACCTGCCATAATCGAACAGCTTTACTCAAAAGGATTGGTCACAAATCCGGCGGATTTTTATAAATTAACTGTAGAAAAACTCATGACCCTTGATTTAGTCAAAGAAAAAATGTCTGCAAACGTCTATAACTCAATTCAGGCAAGTAAAAATCGCTCTCTTAAAAAATTTCTCACAGCACTAACTATTAAAAATGTGGGAAAGGAAACCGCGGATATTCTTGCCAATGAATTCGGCACGCTCGAAAGAATTAAAAACACACCTGAAGAAGAATTTGCAGCAATTCTGGGAATCGGCGGTAAAATAGGAAGCGATATCTACGATTATTTTCATGACGAAAAAAATCTGAAACTTCTCAACGAACTTGAATCCCTAGGCGTTGTTCCACCACCTGTCGAACTTCCAAAATCAGAACTTTTCAAAGGAAAAACTCTCGTTATCACTGGAACATTAACAAATATGTCGAGAGATGAAGCCAACGAACTTATCAAAAAATACGGCGGAAAAGCGGGTTCTTCGGTATCAAAGAACACTGCATACGTAATCGCAGGCATAAATCCGGGCTCAAAATTCGACAAAGCACAAAAATTAGGTGTTATAATATTGACAGAAGAACAATTTCTTGAAATGATACAAGCAGAAGACAAAGGTTAAAGTATGAGAAAAAAAGCTAAAATAATTGAAATAAGAGGTTTACGCGGAATATTTATGGTAGCATTTGTTGCAGTATGTCTTGGAGCGGGATTTATCGTGTTTCCTGCAAAAGTTGCAGCCGCTGCATGGAATTATTTGGCTTTTAACTATCTTCCGTTACCTGAAATTTGTTTCTGGCAAGGACTTTTGCTATGGGCAGGAATTGCGCTTTCTGTTTATATTATTAATACAAAAAGCACCATGCTTTCATTCAAAAGCACCTCTCAACTGAGCGACGAAGAGATGAAAACACTTATGGAAAGAATCAAAATTCAGGCAGAAGCCAGAAGATTAAATTCTATCATTATGAAAGAACAACAGGAAAAATCCGAAGATGCCGAAAAAATCGAAAATAAAGATATCTCGGAAAAACACTCTTAAACTTATAAAAACGACTATTGTTTGAAAGTAACAATAAATATAAAAAAGGAGAAGCTATGAAAAAATTTGTTATTGCCGCCGCTATTATCGGTTTAGCAGGAGGAATTGCAGCAACAACGGTTAACGCTGCTACGCTGATAAATACAGATGAAAAAGGTTATATTACAGTTGACACTTCCGCAAATACGGAATTATCGCCTGATATTGTAGAAATCAGCATCGCAGTAAGAACAGAAGATTCAAAATCTCTTCAAGTTGCTACAACAAAAAATAAAGAGATTTCAGATAAAGTATATGCGGCAGTAAAATCAATGATTACTCCTGAAAACAAGGATTTTGTGAAAACCGCAGACTTTTCTGCAACTCCGGAATATATTTATTCAAACGGAAAAAGACATTTTAATAAATATGTTGTTTCCAACAACGTAATTGTACATACAAAAAATATTTCAAAAGCGGGAGAAATTATTGATAAAGCAATCGGACTCGGTGCAACTAACGTCAACAACGTAAACTTCTCGGTTTCAAACTACGATGTACAATGCAATGATTTACTCGGAATTGCCACCAAAAAAGCTAAAACCCGTGCTGATGTTATCGCGAAAAATGCAGGTTCATACGTTACAGGTGTAAAATCAATGAACATTAGCTGCAGTACTAATAATAATGTAGTACATTACAGAATGCTTAAAAGTAACATGGCAATGGACAGTGCGGCAGGAGCTGCGCTTGAGATGTCATCAACACCGATTCAAAGCGGCGTAATCAAACTCTTTGCAAACGTTAATGCAAGCTTTTTTGTAAAATAAGAAAAGGAGAAAACAATGAAAACACAGACTACAAAAGGATTCCCGACAGGGGGGGGGGGGTAGCTTAGCTACTTTCCACACCGGAAAGACCTTTACAAAGCCACTTAGCACGAAAATTACAAAGCACACGAAACATTTCGAATCGTTTTTGACAAAAAATGCTTTTTTGGGATTGACCCGAACATACGGTTTCACCTTAGCCGAGGTCTTAATCACCCTTGGCATTATCGGCGTTGTTGCCGCAATGACTTTGCCGACATTGATTAATAATATTAAACACAAAGAATTGAATACTCAATTAAAAAAATCATATTCTGTCTTGTCGCAGGCGATTTTGAGAATGGGTGAAGATACGGGACTAACAATTAATTACGATAATTTTCCCGATAAAACATTTATTTTGACTTTTAAAAAATATTTTTCAGGTTTTGGCGATTGTGGACATTCCGCGTGTGAAGTATTAGACAAATCTGATCCGTCTGCTGACGATTACAGGTTATCAAAGCGTTATAAAACTTATAGCAAAAGCCGTTATCTTGAGAACTCACTTTTTGACGAAGGGCAGATAATGCTTACTGATTCTATGTTTATTATGGTACAGAACAGTGATCTGAAAGAATATGGTATTATGATAAGTGTGGATGTAAACGGTTTGAATAAATTGCCAAACGCCTGGGGACATGATATTTTTACGTTTGCAGTCACCGATAAAGGGAAATTATTACCGATGGGTGCTCCGGGTACAAAATTTACGAGCATGAATGAGTATTGTTCAGCGTCAAGTTCTCATCAATGGAACGGTGCTGCGTGTACATACAGAGCTTTGACAGAGAAAGATTATTTTAAAAATCTTCCGAAATAATAATTTTTCATGCTAAAATACTGCTATGTTCAGCATAGAGTGTCTAAATACAAACGAGAATTATCAACTTTTCAAGGCTAATGTCAAGTCGGGTATTTCGTTCGCGGTTACGGGGCTTGTCACGATTTTGCGGCTTTTGCTTGTTCAAAAGGCACACGAAATTTCAAAGAAAAAGATTCTTTTCGTGACTTCAACCGAACAAAGTGCGCTTAAATATCAAAATGATTTTAAAAAAGCATTCGGTCTTGAGACTGCGCTGCTGCCGTTCCAGAATATTTCTATGTACGAAAGCGTTTCGGCTAACGTTTACGACTATGCCGAACAGGTTAAAATACTTCGGAAAAAGCCTGATATAGTCATTGCGCCCGTAAAAACTTTACTTGAAAAATTTCCGCGCGAAAAGTTTTACACCGATAACGCAATTAAAATCAAAATCGGCGACGAAATCGACTTAAAAGAATTATCTCAAAAGCTTGTAAAACTCGGCTACAAACGCTCGACAATGGTTTCGGACATAGCAGAATTCAGTATCAGAGGCGACATTGCTGATGTTTTTTCGCTTGACAAAAACCCTGTTCGTATAGAACTCTGGGGGGATGAAGTCGTGGATTTGCGATACTTTGACAACGAAACCCAAAAGTCCGTCGAAAAAATTAAGGAAGTGGAAATCATTCCTGTGTATAAGTTTGTATTGTCAAAATCCAACGGTAATGCGATTCCGCATCAAGTGCGGAATGACGCTGATAATTTTGTCATTGCGGGCTTGACCCGCAATCGCACAAACGATAAACTTTTACTTCCTAATGAAATTAAAGAACAGGTTGAAAACGAAGGCTACTTTGAGGGAATAGAGGTTTATCAGAATTATTTTAATCCTGAACTTGTAAGCATTTTGGATTATTTTAAAGATTACACGGTAATTTTCGATGAAACTCCCGAGGTTTACGCAAAGTTTGAATTTATGGACGAGGGTTTTACAAAGCAATACCAGGAGAATTTGAAACTCGGCTTGAACTACGAACTTGATGGTTTGAATCATTTTACATTTGCGGAATTTTTACAAAAGCTTGCGTGTTTTGTAAAAATCGGGCTGAATAATTTTCTTGACGGAGAAATGGATGAGGTTGTGGAATTCAACACTCAGCCCGTGAAGAATTTTGCGGCAAACCTTGACGAGATTGCCGAATTTATTAGTAGAAATATATCTTTTGACGGTAATGCGATTGCGGGTCAAGCCCGCAATGACGGGTTTGGTTGTTCATTCGCCCCTTGCGGGGGAGGGATTGAGGGCGTGGGGTACCGCATAATCATCGCGACCGACTACCCCGAACGCGTAAAAGAAATTCTTAAAGAACGCGAAGTTTTTGCGGATATTACATACACCGAAAGCATCGCTTCTCACGGCGGAATTCTGGAAGATTTTGAAACAATACTCCTCACTGACCGCGAACTTTTTAACAAACGTTCAAAAGAAGTTACGTCGACAAAACGCTCTTATTATAAGGAAAAAGCCGAATATATCGAAAGCATTAACGATATAAAAGAGGGCGAATACGTTGTCCACAGTATACACGGTGTCGGGATTTATAAAGGCTTGACACAACAGGAAATCGACGGTCAGATGAAAGATTACCTGACGATTGAATACGCAAGCAAGGATAAACTTCACATTCCTGCAGAACAGATTAACCTTCTCTGCCGCTACAGAGGTTCGGGAAACATTAAGCCGAAACTTTCCAGAATGGGCGGTAAAGATTGGGAAAATACAAAAGCTAAGGTTAAAAAAGAAGTTGAACAGGTCGCGTATGACTTATTGAGGCTTTACGCGCGCCGAAAAATGCAGAAAGGTATCCAATTCCTTCCTGATACAACATGGCAGGTGGAAATGGAAGAGGCTTTTGAGTACACAGAAACGCCTGACCAGATGAAGGCAATTCTTGAGGTTAAATCGGATATGGAAAGTGACAGCCCTATGGACAGGCTTATTTGCGGGGATGTTGGCTTTGGCAAAACAGAAGTTGCAATGAGGGCAATTTTTAAGGCTGTAACTTCAGGAAAACAGGTTGCCGTGGTTGTTCCGACTACAATCCTTGCACTCCAGCATTTTCAGACACTTTCGGAAAGGTTTAAGCCTTTCGGGGTTCAGGTAGAATTGATGTCACGCTTCCGCTCACATAAAGAACAAAAAGAAACAGTAAAAAACCTTGCAACAGGCGCTTGCGACGTTGTTGTCGGAACCCACAGGCTTTTGCAGGAAGGAATTGTTTTTAAAGACCTCGGCTTGCTGGTAATTGACGAAGAACACCGTTTCGGCGTCCGTCACAAAGAAAAACTTAAATCTTTACGCGAAAACATCGACATAATCACAATGTCGGCAACCCCAATTCCGCGAACGCTTTATATGTCGCTTTCGGGAATTAAAGACATGTCCGTAATCAATACTCCGCCGAAAAACAGACTTCCGATTAAGACATTTGTCGGGGTTTGGAATGAAAATATGGTTAAAAATGCCATTGTCCACGAACTTGACCGCGAAGGACAGGTTTTCTATCTATATAACCGCGTTGAAACAATTGAGGAATTCCGCCTGCAATTACAACAATTAATCCCGAATGCCCGTATCGCAATCGGCCATGGTCAGATGGATGAAAAAGCTCTTGAGCAGGTGATTATAGATTTTGCAAACCATGAATACGACGTGCTTTTAGCCACAACAATTATCGAAAACGGCATTGACATTCCGAACGCAAATACAATGATAATCCACGATGCGGACCGCTTCGGACTTGCACAACTTTATCAATTAAGAGGGCGTGTCGGACGTTCACAAAGACAAGCGTACTGCTATTGTTTCTATAAGCGCCAGAAAGAAATGACAAAAGAAGCAGTTCAAAGATTAAAAGCGATTAAAGAATTTACAACGCTCGGAAGCGGTTACCAGATTGCATTGCGCGATGTCGAAATCCGCGGCGTCGGAAACATTCTCGGCACAAAACAACACGGACACATGATTAATGTCGGATTTGATACTTACTGTCAGTTATTAGAAGAAACCGTTCAGGAAATTCAAGGCGAACACATTGATAAAGAAGTTGCGACAATTGTAGATATTAATGTAACGGCATTTATCCCAGATGACTGGGTGGGTTCTGCCGAACAAAAAATGATTGAGTACAAACGGCTCGCTGACGTTAAAAACAACGTGGAACTCGATTACATCACAGAAGAGTGGAAAGACCGTTTTTCAAAACCGCCCGAAAGTGTCGAAAATTTAATAAAGTTAATCAGAATTCGACTTGCCGCAAGCGATGTAAAAATTGCCGCAATCCGCGAAACTCAGGATAATATAAGGATTTACACACCATACACCCAGCCTGAGTGGAAAATCATTCAACGAGAACTTCCGTCAGAAATTTTGAAAAAGATAAAATTCACAACTGCCCCTTCGTCCTGTCAGGAAGGCGCTTCAATTCTGCTTGTAAATAATGCATATATGAATTTTAATGAAGTAGTTAACTTTTTAACCGATTTGTTCTATTATATACATAAAATAAGTCACGAATACAAAAACTAACCAAAGAAAGAGAGAGTTTATGAAAGGAAAAAAATTACTTGCAACCGTTGCATTATCAGCAATTTTGTTCACAGGCTGCGGTATTAAATCAGCTCAGACTATTATTAAAGTAAACGGACAAAATATTACCCAAGGTCAGTTTGATGAAAAATTCAATCAGTCTGCTCAAGGCGGTATGATGTCTCAACTCGGTATTAATATAAAAGATGGTAAAAACAGCTTTTTGTATTATTTAATTAAAGATAAAGTTGTTCAAGAACTCATAGTAAGAGAACTTCTTAATCAGGAAATCCAAAAACGCGGCATCAAAGTTACTAACGAAGACGTTGACAACGCAATTAAAGAAATCGTTGACAAAGTAGGTTCTAAAGAACAACTCAACCAGTTACTTAAACAAAACGGCATAACTACTGCTCAATTCAAAAAAGATTTGACAGAAGAAGTTAAAATGAGAAAACTTGCTAAAGAACTAGGCAACAGCACTGTTTCTGACGCAGATACAAAAAAATATTACAACGATAACATCGCCCAATTCAAATATCCTGATAAAGTAAGAGCTTCTCATATCCTTATTTCTGTCGTTCCTGAAGAAATTGAAGAAGTAATCACTTCTGACAAAGCAAACGAAAAACTTTCTCAAGAAGAAATTAAGAAAAAAGTTGACGAAGAAATCTCCGCAAGAATCGCTAAAGCAGAAAAATTAGCAGTTGAAGCAAAACAAGACCCGTCTCAATTCGCAAAACTCGCTAAAGAAAATTCTGACGATACAACAACAGCAGTAAAAGGCGGAGACTTAGGCTTCTTTGCAGCACCGGAAATGGTTCCTGAATTTTCTAAAGCTGCATTCTCAATGAAACCTAACACTGTTTCAGATGTTGTAAAAACTCAATTCGGCTACCATATCATCATGGTTACGGATAAAATGGCTGCAGGTCAACAACCTTACGAAAAAGTTAAAAACGATATCAAAGGTTTCATGGAAAATCAAAAACAACTTGAATCAATCGACAATCTCGTTGAATCTTTGAAGAAAAATGCAACTATCGAATACGTAAACAAAGAATATGATCCGCAAGCTATTAAAGAATCGCTCCAAACAGAAATGAAACAAAGCGGCGAAAAAGCTAAAGAAGCTGTTGAACAAAAAAAGAAATAATTTATAATCACAGCAATAAAAACAATAAAATAAACATAAAAAAAAAAGAGGATGGAACTAGTTTCATCCCCTTTTTTTGCCGCGATGTTCGGGGGGGCCGTCCACCCCGGCAAAAAAATGCGGCAGGAGGTGCCGCAAAAAGTCAAGTATGCAAAACACAATTATAGCTGTGTACAATTTATATTCTAACAAATAATTCTAAAAAAGCAAACCGCCAAATGGCTATTTTTTAAAAAAACTTTAACATTTTTTAAAACTTCAACGGATAATCTTTAGGAATACGCCATCCGTTAAGTTGAATTATCTTAGCGTAGCACTTTTGAGCGTAAAGATCTTTTTCCGTTGTCCTAATTGAATTTCCGTCATCATCTGACACTCTGTTTCCTTCTCCGTCTCTTATGTCGTTATTAACATAAGGTTCTAAACCTTTATTTAAAAAATTTCTTGCAGAATAAGTGGTAGTATCAAAATTAAAATCGGCAGGACTGGTATAAAAACCGAATTTAAAACAAGTTGTTCCGTTCTTTTGCTCAAAATTCTTTAAATCTTTAGCATTTATACAATAAAAATGATCTTTAGCATGATAATACATTGCATCTGCAGAACCATCCGCAAAGAAAATAGTAAAAGCCTTCACAATAGTACCATTTTTATTAACTTGAACATCAGACGGCTCAGCTTTCAAAGTTTTTAAATATTTTTTAAAATATCTATTATAAAAAAGTTCGGCTTCATTTAAAGTATTATCCTTAGCCATTGTCCAGGATTTTTTGTCGCCGTTATCCACAACGGATAAATTAATCGCCTGATTCATATTAGTGTAAAACTTTTTAAGCGCGGTCTCAGCAACTCCGCGACGATGATTTTGAATAAGCGCAGGCAATGTCATTGCCGCCACAATTCCTATAACTCCTAAAGTAATTAAAACTTCCGCTAGGGTGAAAGCTAGGCTATAAGCGGATTTGCCCCCCCCCCCGTTTTAAAGATGCTGTCATTGTTTCAACCTCCATTCTTTTCTTTTTTCTTTACGCGTGCTTCCCTGCATTTAGTGTCAGGGTTAAGCGGCTTCTTGCTCGCTCGCGCTCAGGTATTATTATAAACTATTTTTCACAAACTTTCAATATAAAAAATAAAGCAGCCCGTAAGCCGTGTTCTGTTTTAGATAATCATCTGTCTGGTATTGGAATTGCTTCCAATCTCTAGCGATTTGTTAGAAGTAGGCGGACAGCCTTTATAACCTTCAATTCAATCTTGCATTCGATTGGGGGTTGCCTGACCGATATTTCTCAATATCGTCGGTGAGCTCTTACCTCGCCGTTGCACCATTGCCTGTGACTTTCGTCCATCGGCTGTATGTTTTCTGTGGTCCTATCCACCGGTTCACACCGTCCGGAGTTTCTCCGGCAATCTGTCCTTGAATGCACGGACTTTCCTCACATCCTGTCTTGTATGTGCGGATTTGGCTTACTCTCGCAAGCCGCCGCTGCTTTCACACAATTATGTAATGCGCGATTATCCGACTGCTTTATTTGATTCCATTGTATCATAAAATTTTTATTAAGTAGTGTTACAACATTCAAAAATTATTTGTTTTTTTTTTACGAATAAAATACAATAGTGTTGGGAAAGCTTTGAGGGGATATTTATACATATGTTGAAAGAAGCAATTAAAGAAAAAACATTATCACCGCAAGAAGTAAGAGCAATTTTAAACACTGACAACAAAGAAATTGTTGAACTTTGTAAAAAAGCTTCTATCTTGCCGAGAAAAAATAGCAAAGGACAAACTTACTTTTCTTATGAAGAAGTTAAAAGCCTGAAGAAAGTTCAGACTCATAAGAAACCTGTAGCGATGCCTGCCGTAAAATCGGCTGAAAAAGCTCCTACTGTTATTCAAAATATACTTTCATCCTTGCAGGAAATGGAAAATAAACTCAGCGACAAAATCGCTAAAGTTATTGACGAAAAACTTGAAGGCATGGATGAAGTCGTTGTTGAATTAATCAGATGCAAAACCGACAACGAAACTTTGAGACAAAAAATCGTTGACCTTAACAAAGAAGTTTATCAACTCAAAAATGATTTGAGTTCGTATAAACCTGTAGGTCTGGGATTATATAAAAAGAAAAGCCGCAACGTTTGGGAATAGCGGTTAAAAAATAAGGGATTGGAAATGGCAACTAAGGAAAAAGATACAGCTTCACTTTCTCCATCAGAAGAAAGAAATAAAGCTTTAAAACTTGCAATAGAAAAAATTGAAAAAGATTTCGGTAAAGGTTCAATTATGAAATTGGGCGATAAAACTACCGTTAATGTAGATGCAATTCCGACAGGTGCCTTAGCCCTTGACGTAGCACTCGGCATAGGAGGTATTCCGCGCGGTCGTATTATTGAAATTTACGGCCCTGAAAGTTCCGGTAAAACAACTCTCGCACAACATATCGTTGCAGAATGCCAGAAAAAAGGCGGAATTGCAGCTTTCGTTGACGCCGAACACGCACTTGACCCTGAATATGCAAGAGCATTAGGTGTTAAAGTTGACGACCTTTTAATTTCTCAACCGGATACAGGCGAACAGGCACTTGATATCACGGAAGAACTTGTTCGCTCGGGCGCCGTTGACGTTGTTGTTGTCGACTCTGTTGCGGCACTCGTTCCAAAAGCCGAAATCGAAGGTTCTATGGAAGACCAACAAATGGGACTTCAGGCTCGTTTGATGTCAAAAGCTTTGAGAAAACTTACAGGTGTAATCGGAAAAACAAATACCACTGTTATTTTCATCAACCAGTTACGTATGAAAATCGGTGTTATGTACGGAAACCCTGAGACAACTACCGGTGGTAACGCTCTTAAATATTACGCTTCCGTTCGTATGGAAATTAAACGTACGGAAGGTGTTAAAGGTGATGACGGCGATGTCGGAAACCACGTAAGAGTAAGAGTTTTGAAAAACAAAGTTGCACCTCCTTTCAGAACTGCCGAATTTGACATTATCTTCGGTAAAGGTATCTGTAAAGTAGGAAACATCCTTGATGTTGCGGTTAACCTTGATATCGTGAAAAAAGCAGGTTCTTGGTTCAGCTTTAATGAAGAAAAACTCGGTCAGGGTCGCGACAAGGCAAGAGATTTCTTAACGGAAAACCCTGATATCTTAAATCAAGTTGAATCACTCGTCAGAGAAAAACTTGCACAGTAAAACCTAAATGTAAAGATTTATAAAAAAGAACATGTTTTTGAAGGCTAAATCGGCAAAAAAAAATATGTTCTTTTTTAATCTAACCAGTAATAATAAACGGAGGCTATGATTCATGAGAATTAATGCAATAGATAACAGCTTAAATTTTAACGGATTATTTAACAAAAAAAGCAGCAACAAATCTGCCAAAAATAGTGAACCAAACGAACAGTCATACTCAAAAGTTTCAAACCGTTCAATGACAAACGCGACCAAAGCCTTAGCATTGACAGCACTTTTGGCAGGCGGATCATTAACATCTTGCGAAAAAGATTTGGACGTACACACTTACCACGAAAATACGGTAAATCCTGACAAAGATAAATATGAAAAAGAATATATCTATGTATTAGACACTATTCCGGGTACAAATACCGTTGATACAATTATGATTAAACCCGGTTACGATTCACCTGTATCACCTATTATCAGAGAAAAATGGGATGTGCTTGGTGTGGACTCGGGCGACGGAAAAATTATTACTAATGAAGAATGGTTTGATTCTTATAACGCACAACTTTTAAAAGACAGCCTTAATTTAGACCGTTCATCAAAATCAGAAATGGTCTTTGACGCAAAATCAATTGCCTGGGATGATGAAGAAATGGGTTACATCGAAGGTAAAAACGAATCGCCTTTGAGATTACGCAAAATGGCAACTCAGGACGGAAACCTTTTGATTAAATTAGAAATTCCAAGAGACCTTCAACACCCTACAAACGACGACAAAGACTGGAAAACATACGGTTATTACATGCAAAAAATCGACCCTGATACGGTTTGGCGCTATAAAATCGACGATGACAATTACGCAAGAAAAATCGGTTATATGGTCAAAGGCGAACAGCCAAAAAGCGTTAAGAACGTAAACTTTAATAACGCTGAATACAAATATACCGATATTGCAGTTAAATCAAAAGACATTGAAGACGAAATCATTGAAAAATAACAAATATAAAAAGCCCTTTTTAAAAAAGGGCTTTTTATTGTGATATAATAAAACTATGATTACTTTAGCACAATTTGTACAAAAAAGAAGAGATGACTTAGGACTTTCACCAAAAGGCCTTGCAATGAAGTGCAACCTTGATGTTACGCTTATCGAGGAAATAGAAGCAGGTAAAGAGCTTTTTTTACCTGTAACTGTACGCCAGAATCTTGCAAAAGGCTTGCGCTGTAACCCTGAAGAGATTAAAAAACTTGAAAAAGATTTTGACACGCATTATCTTGCAGACGGCGCGATTTTAGAGAGTTTGAAAGAACTTATCCTGAACGGTGCCGGCGGTTTGAAGTGTCCGAAATGCGGCGCACCGTTGGTCACAAGGATTGCGAAAATGTATGACCTTGAAGATAATCTTGTTCTTCATCCGAAAGCCCACTGTACAAAGTGCGTTTTTCAGATTCATTAGGGTACTAAAGTATTGAACAAATATCTTGATAAGTCGTCAATACTCTCAATATTCTTAGCGTTTTGTTATCAATTATTCTATAAATAATCAAATAATTCTTTTTCATAACATAAAATTTTACATCCAAATATGTAAAATCTTCTTTTGTTTTTCCAAGATAAGGATTTTTGCATAAAGTTTCAAATGTCTTATAAAACAATTTTACAAATTTTACTGCCGCATTTTTGTTATCTTTAGCAATATAATCCGAAATTGTTTCAATATCATTATAGGCTTTACTCGTAATTTCAAGTTTTAACTTATTCATACTTTTTAATTAAATTTTCCATAGCTGAATGTCCGTCTAAAATTACAGAATCATCCAAACCTTCTTCAATATCTTTATTTAATTGTATTAGTCTTTCTTGAGAAAATCCTTCCTTGGAAGCAAGCAATCTCAAAGCCTCTCTAATAACTTCGCTAACTGAATTATAAAGTCCAGATGCAACCTTATCTTGCACAAATTTTTCTAATGTAGGTGTTAAAGATATGTTCATAAAATACCTCATTTATAACATTATATATCTATATTATAACAAAGATTGTTATAAATTTCAATACTACGTTAATGACTTAATAAAAAATCAAGCTTCGCATTTTGAGCAATTTGTAGTAATTGTATGACATCTGTATCCAAAGCCTGACTAAGTTTAATAAGTGTGTATAATTTCACGTCACCTTGTCCACGTTCAACAGCAGTTATGGTACCATAAGCCACTCCCGACAGTCTGGAAAGCGCAGTTTGGAAAATTTTTTATTTCGCCGCAACTGATTAATAAGCAGTCCTAAACTTTGATGTAAATTCATTTTATTTTTCATAATATAATGTCTCGTATATGAGACATATAATAAAACATTTCTTCTTATTTGTCAATACTAATATAATTGAAAAATGATGTACCAAAAATATATTAAGCCTCTATTGGCTCTTAATCAGATAACAGTCGAACAGTTGGCACAAAAAATGACGGCAGCAAGCGGTAAAAAATATACGCGTAGCAGCTTAAACGGTAAATTTTCAAGAGAAACTTTATCGTTGAAAAAGTGCGATGTGATTGCCAAAATCCTCGGTTACAGAATAGAATTCATTAAAGAGAGTAAGTCTTAGCCACGAGTTGTTTTATGTAATCCCGAACGGCTTCCGTAATAATTAAATCAGGCTCTTTTACCGTGAATTCGTCAAGAGTTACAATAGCGTCACGGATTTGACCTTTCTTATCCAACAATAATCCACGCATAATCATATTTAAAGGATTATCATTTTCGTATGTCTGCGCAATCTTTGTATCCAAAAGCCCCAGTGCATCGTAGCATTCCGCAAGATTAAGGTAGTATTTAAAATTCAACGTGTACAGCCCGAGCGCACGCTCAAAACAATCCTGCGCCAAATCCGATGCGCCTACTTTCATGTAACACTCGCCAAGATTATTGTAATATACCGACGATGCCTGAACATTCGGACTGAGACTTATTGCAATCTTAAACTCCTGAATCGCCGCGTACCACCAGTAATCTTTCATGTAATTAATTCCGATATTGTTATGAAGCGCCGCATTTTTTTCGGAATCAATCACGTATGTTTCGGGCTTTTTGTAACCCGAAAACATTATCGCGCAAAATAAAAGTGTCACTATTAAAGTTTTTTTATTCATAATTTATATATAATTATAATAAATTAATTTCCAACCCTTCGTAAGCAAGAATTGCTTTATCGGCAACAGGTTTGTATTGTTCCTTAATTGAATCCAGTTTTTCATCATCATATTCAGGGTCAAAGTGGAAAAATACAAGTTTTTCTGCACTTGCCTGATTTTGAGACTCAATAGCCATTTCAAAAGTTGAATGTCCGTAACCCTGTTTTGGTGTATAAGGATTAAGATAATCTTCTGTAGTATATTGTGCATCGTGGATTAGAAGATTACAACCGCGTGCGAAATTCGTAAGCTTTTTGTCTCCGCCATGGTAGCTTTCTTTATCGGTTGCATAAACCAGACTTTTTCCTTTGTAAGAAATTTTGTAGATAAAGACGCCTTCCTGCGGGTGAGCGTAAGAGCGGTAACACGTAATCAAAACGTCATCTTCACCGACATTCAAATCTTCTTCTTTTTCAATTCTTCTTATAATGGAAGATTCACCGTGACGGAGGATTATTGCTTCAGTTTCGTTAATATCGTGGATATTTAAATTCCCCGCAATATCGCCCAAATCAAGCGGGAAAGATTTACCGAAAAGAAGACCTGCAAGTTCATCCGAAAGGGTTTCATTATAATTAACGTTACCGAAAACGTTCAGAATTGTAGACGGAATATGAAGCGGTCTGAAAAACGTAAAGCCCTGAATATGGTCTAAGTGAATATGAGACAAAAGCACTGTAGCCTTAACAGGAGTACGTTCTTCGGGTTTAACTCCCGAGGCAATATAGTCACGCAAAAGTTCGTTTCCGACGTCAATCAAACCGGTTCCCGCATCAAGTACAATCAAATGTCCCCCGACACGAACTTCGACACAGGACGTATTTCCGCCATAATTAAGATATTCTCTTTTCGCAATCGGATAACTTCCGCGTACACCTCTAAACTTAACTTTAAATTCACTCATTTTTCAACCCTCAGTTTTTCTTAATTTCGTAAACGCCGTTTCTGTCTTTTTCTTCACCGGTATAAACAGTAGAGCCGAATACGAGAAGTTTCGCTAATCTTTGAACATTTTTTTCGTTTGTTTCTCTTGTTTGAATATCAAACACGACTTTTTTACGCTGATTTCTTACCGTCACAACTCTGAAAGCGTTCGGATAAGAGACTAACGCAGGGGAACTTACATATAAAACATTTCCGTTTTGTCTGATTTTCATTGCATGATAATGACCGGAAAAAACGCCGATAGGATTTTTATATTTTTCAATTACACCCTGAACCGCACCTGCATTCAAAAGTTTATGCCCGTTACTCGGAAAAGGTTCCACAATCGGAACATGCATAAATATCAATACAATATCTTTTTGTGATTGATTCAATTCGCTGTCAAGCCATTCAAGCTGTGTTTTGGAAATTTCGCCGTTTGAAGTCACACGGTCTTCAATAATCGTATCAAGCACAATAACTTTATAACCTTTACGCGGAACAAAAGAGTAATATGGTTTGTCAAATTTAAAATTTTCATTATGCGCGCCGACTATATCAAGATAAAGTTCTTTTGTAAGATAACCGCCTACGCATCTGTCGTGGTTGCCGAATGCAAAATACCAAGGGGTTTTAATTTTATCGGCATAAGACAGAAAACCTTTCAACTGTTTTTCGTAAGGCACATTCACCTGATCACCCGTAAGCATTACGAAATTCAAATCAGTCATATTGTTAATTTGATTAACGGCGTCTTCAAGAAGTTTTGGAGATTCGCCCGTCATCTTAAAAGTAGTGTTTTCACCCGCATCAGAAAAATGCACATCGCTAAGTTGAACGAACTTCAAGTCAGACGCGCTGTAACATTGAAGTCCGTAAACCATAATTCCCGCAAGCCCGAGAGTTACGACACCGTTCATAAACTTTGTAAAAAATGACTCTTTTTTCTTATATCTCTTTTGCTTCATGTTATCTCATATTTCCCGCGGAAGCCCCGCTTAATTTCATCTTTACTTCATTATACTTTGTATTCAAATCTTTATCATCATCACAGAGTATGATTGCTTTATCAAGATTCAACAGCGCATTGTTATAATCTCCCAGTCCGTAATAGGCATATCCGAGATATTTATAAACGTCTGAAGTCTGCACGATAGAAGATAACGGAGCCAGAATTTCAGCAGCCTGTCTGAAATGACTTTTACGACAAAGTATAATTCCTTTCAAAAGTTGATATTCAACATCATCATTAAGCGCAATTGCAGTAACTATCTCTGTTTCGGCATCATTGTAGCGACCCATTTTCATATAAGCCTTTGCCCTCAATGCATAACCGAAATCATTCTGTTGATTATAATATATAAATCTGGTCACAGGCGGAATTACACCCTCGTAATCCCCTGCCTCATATCTGCAAAGAGCCACGGCAAGATGTGCCTGGGTGAATTCAGGATTCAATTGCAATGCCTGATTAAAAGCGGCAACCGCGAGATTATACTGTTTCGTATCCTTGTAATATTCGCCTAAAAAATTATAATACAAAAAACTGTTTCCCTGAGAGGCACTTTTGATATTTTCGAGAACGCCTGCTTTATTTCCGTTTTTCTTAGCGTTTACGGCATTTTCAAGCGCAGGATTGTAACGCGTTACAAAAGACTTTTTCACGGGTGAAACAAAACGCTGAAGCATTTTAATATTATCTTTTACCTCTTCATTATTTGGTTCTATTGCGAGAATTTTATTAAAATAAGTAATTGCAACATTATAATCACCGTTAACGGCGTAATTTCTTGCAATATCCATATAATCCTCGACAATTTCGTTAGAAAAAGCAGGAATGCAAGTTGCGCAAATTATTAAACCATATAACAAAGCTCGCTTCATAATACGATTATAGCACAGAAATCGGAAAAAGAAAAAACGCTCCTGCTTTTTCTAACTGCGCTGCTATTACCGACCTTAACCCTAAAATTACATTTTATATATTTGGGTACTCTGCGTACCCAAACCCATTTAATTAACATTAAATTATGTTTCAGGGGCTATGCGCCCCTGAACCCACACTAACGTTCTTTTTCTTTTCATCTCAAAAAAGAAAAAGAACGTTAGACAAGAAAAAGAAACACTCAGACCAAATACCGTCACTAAATTCAACCTATGCCGTGCAAACTCGCTACGCTCAGACTGTGCACGGCTTGTTACTGTTTCATTAAGTGACGGTAATCAGCAATTTTAATTACACATTCATGGCTTTTAAGATATCCGTCAAATCTGACGAAGTTTTCTTAACATCTGCGTTAGAATACTTAATAGCGTTATCAGGGTCTTTCAAACCGTTACCCGTTAAGATACATACGATTTTCGAACCTGCTTTAACAGTATCCTTAACCTTGATTAAGCCAGCAACAGAAGCAGCACTTGCAGGTTCCGCAAGTACGCCTTCGCAAAACGCGATTAATTTATAAGCTTTTACGATTTCTTCATCGGTAACAAAATTAATCATACCGTTGCTTTCATCACGAGCGGCTTCTGCCTGTTTCCAGCTTGCAGGGTTACCGATTCTGATAGCAGTCGCGAGAGTTTCAGGCTTTAATATTCTTTCGCCCTTAACTATTGCCGCAGAACCTTCCGCTTCAAATCCCATCATTTTAGGAAGTTCAGAAATCTTACCCGCAGCGTGCCATTCTTTGTAACCTTTCCAGTAAGCCGTAATATTTCCCGCATTGCCCACAGGAATAAAATGATAATCAGGAGCCTGACCAAGTGCATTTATAATCTCAAATGCACCAGTCTTTTGACCTTCAATTCTGTAAGGGTTAACGGAATTCACAAGGGTAATCGGATATTTTTCGGCAATTGCACGAACAGCCTCAAGCGCCTCGTCAAAGTTTCCGTTAATCGCAATAATTTCAGCGCCATACATCATTGCCTGAGAAAGTTTTCCAAGAGCAATGTATCCGTCAGGAATTAATACAAAAGTTCTCATGCCTGCCTTTGCGCCGTAAGCCGCCGCAGAAGCCGAAGTATTCCCCGTTGAAGCACAGATAATCGCACCCGAACCTGCTTCCTTTGCTTTAGAAACCGCCATAGTCATACCGCGGTCTTTAAAACTTCCCGTAGGGTTGCAGCCTTCAAATTTCAAATAAATCTCAGCATCAAGCCCGATTTTTTTTGCAAGATTATCCGCCTTAATTAACGGTGTATTACCTTCGTTTAAAGTTATAACGGGAGTTTTGTCAGACACAGGCAAAAACTCTCTGAATGTATTAATTAATCCTTGATAGTACATAATTTTCCTCATTTCTTTTTATAATAATTCTATCATAGAAAAAATTAAAACGAAAAATCAAACAAAACTTTTAATTCGACATCAAGAGCATTAGCAAGCACCCGCATTGTCTTAATTGTAACATTAGCCTCACCGCGTTCAATTTGTCCAATATAATTAAAATTCATATCAACAATTTCCGCAAGTTTCATCTGCGACAACTTTTTTGATTTTCTCACATAAGCCAGCTTTGCGCCAAAACGTTTCTCAACGTCAAAATTCTTTTCCATAATAACTATTATAGAATTTGTAATAATAAATTTCTAACGTGTAATAAATAGCTATTACAAGTTATTAACCATTAATTTTTGTAACAAAATCTTTTGATTATGTAAATTTTACATCTCATATACCGTTTATTAACATGTAAATCATATTTAATAACAGGTATTAAGAAAGGAGATTGTTATGAGTATTGACGGAGTAAACAACACAAATCAGATAGTACCATTGGAGTCTAAGGGTGTGCAAAACGAGGAATTAAGTGCCATACCACCGAAACTTAACAGCGTATTTGAAAATAAACCTCAAATATCTGCGGAAGTTAAACTTCCGGATGAATTACCTGAATTAAAAAATCCGGTCAAAATGACATCTAAAGAAGCAAAAAATTGGGTAAAAGCCTACAGAGAAGAACATGGATGTTCTAAGAAAGAAGCAAAAGCTGCATTTGAGGCAGAATTCGGTTACAAAATGCCGCGTAAAGGTTTTATGCAGTATTTGAGACAAACTGTTTTCAGTACAATACCTGGCGCAGTATTAGGAATGATTCATTCAGGCAAAGAAGTCGACAACTGGATAGAAACAGGTCATTGGAAATCTTAAGGATAAAAAAATAAAAGGAGATATTATGACAGAAATCAGATTTACTAATACAAATCCACAGACAGAGCAACTTCAACCCGATTCGCAAATCATACGTAGAAATAAAGTTAAGATTGAGACTGTTTTTAACAATGACGGTTCAAAAACAGAAAAAGTCTATAATCAAAACGGAGATTTAAACAAACTATCGGTTTTCAAAGATGTTAACAAAGACGGTAAAGAAGACATCTATTCCATAACAAGATTCTATAAAGACACAAACGGATTAAAAACAGAAGAAACTTTTATGGACCTTGACGGTGATGGATATAATGACATAAAAATTATCAAAACTTATGATGAAAACGGCAGGTTAAAATCCGAAACCAAAACTATTGAAGAGGATATAAATGAAGTAAAAAACCGCCCGCATATGGATTATGAGATTTATAACCGCCACATGAATGCGCATAGTTCAGGTTATTATATGATGTAGCAATTAAAAAGGACATTCACTATAGAGAATGTCCTTTTTTTAATTATATTTGAACCCTAATAAGACTGTTAATCTTATTGATTGAATCGTCTTTTTCAAAGGCTGCGATAACATTTTGCATATCGCGTTCTTTGCAAAGCTCCGTAATTACCGTAATTTCCGCGGTATTATCTTCGGAAACCCCACGCTGAACAAGGCTCGCAAGGCTTATGTTATTGTCTTCACAAACCTTACCGATTTTACCTATTACGCCTTTATTGTTTTTAGCGTTAATCGAAAGATAATATTTATTTTCGGTATCCGCAATATTAACAGGCACCGCGGCAGATTCGTGCTTACATCTCATCATCGGCAAAAGATAATCCGTTGTTCCGAGTTCGGCGGCAATTGCAAGAATATCCCCCACAACAGAACTTGCTGTCGGAAATTCTCCCGCACCCGGACCCGAGAGTGTAATAGAACCTACAGGATGTCCGCTTATTGACACCGCATTTGTTACATAATCAATATGCGCCAGAGTTGATTTTTTAGAAACCAACATCGGATGAACTCTTACATCCGCTCTGTCGTTTTCGTCAAGATAAGCCGACGCAATAAGTTTAATCTTGTAACCCAAATCGTTTGCGGCATGCATATCCTGCGCGCGAATTTTCGTTATACCTTCGCGGTAAACATTTTCGATTTTAATTCTCTTTTTGAATGCCAAAGTCGCAAGTGTCGTAATCTTATAAGCTGCATCAAATCCTTCGACATCACCGGTAGGGTCAGCTTCCGCATAACCGAGTTCTTGCGCTTCTTTCAGAACCGCATCGTACGAGGCACCCTGAACATCCATTTTTGTCAAAATGTAATTTGTTGTTCCGTTAAGAATCGCCTCGATTTTCGTAATCTTATTACCCGCAAGAATTGTCTTGATAGGCATAATAATAGGAATTCCACCCGCTATTGCCGCTTCGTAAAGAACAACTCTGTTATGTTCTTCAGCAAAAGTAAAAAGTTCTTCGCCTTTTTTAGCAAGAAGTTCTTTATTGGCAGTAACGATATGTTTTCCGTTCTCAATAGCCGTCTTAATCAAATCATAAGCAGGATTTAGCCCGCCGATAAGTTCTACAACGATATCAATATCAGGGTCATTGACTACATCAAACGGTTTGTCAGTCACTATTGAGTCGTCCAAACCTTCAATATTACGCGGTTTGTTTAAATTTCTGACTGCAATTTTTTTAACTTCAACGTTTTTAAATGATTTCAGGGTTTTATAAACACCCGAACCTACGGTACCAAGACCGATTAAACCTATTTTAATTTTCTTTTCACAATTTTCCATAAAACAAGTCTATCACAAACTTTATTTTTTTGTAATCTTGTCATTATTTCTGGTAATTATAAAATTATCATATTTGCCCGAGGCATTTTTAGTAATCAAAGCGGTTTGTGAATTTGCAGTTCCGATAACCTGTCTGTCCATCATTTTCAAAAGTCTGCTTGACTTTGTATCATAAACTTTGTATGAAGAAACATAATAATCTCCGGGATAAGGATTTCCAAGAGAATCCAGATTACTCAATTCCATATCAATAGTTCTTGAATTTTTTCCTTGAGTTTGAATAATTCTTCTGATTCCATTAGGAATTTTTTCTTCCAAAACAAGATTTCGCAATAATCTTTGGGGTTTAAAGTCAACTCTCATATTTCGTCCTTTTTATTAGTGTATATTTTACACCAATAATATTAGTACGATTTTCACTAAATGTAAAGAATTTTATTATTTTATGTTAAAAAACTTTTTAATTTCAAATATGATTTTCGCAAAAAATCTTGATACAGAAAACTCTTCATCTTCAAAACCTTCTAAATCATTTTGCAATACAAAACTGTCAAATTCATTCTTCTTCGTAAAAATACTTTCGTCAAAAGCATGTTTTTTCTTCTCGTCTTCTCTGCCTTCGCCTTGAGACATATAACCGAGATTCCCGCCACCGCCGTCGTTATTCATATTTGCGGCTTCTCTGATTACGGGTTTTGAACTTGCTATGTTAAAACTGAAACCACTCATGACCTTTCTCAATCAGGTCTTAACCCGATTGCCTTTCATGTTTTTCCCTTATATATATAAAGTATTTTGCTTGAAGAAATGTTACAATTTTAGAGGTTTTGTAACAAAAAATTTACAAACTGTTATTATCCGCAAACTTTAACACAGACTGACATTTGAACCCTATTTCGTACAAATCTCTTTTTCTTATTGCAGAAGAAATATCAGACCTGAATTCTGGAGTATTAGGGGTGAGAATAATTTCAGCAATATTGTTTTCTTCATCATAATTTATTTTGATTTTTTTAATTAAAGAAAGATGTGCTCTGTCCAATCCATCTGAAATTCGAAGTATTCCCGCAAGACGTTTAACTTTCTTTCTTTCTTTTTTGTCAAAACTGCCGTATAATTCGTGCTTTTCTTTATCGGGAAGACTGCCTCTGTGGTATCTGCAAATAGAAGCTATAATCAACGTCTCTTTTTCAGTGAAATCCTCAAGACCGTATTGAATAACCATGTCACGTGAATGTTTGTTATGCGATTTTGAATCAACGTAATAACCTATATCATGAAGAAGTGCTGCTGCTTCAAGAATGGCTCTGTCACGGTCAGGCATATCTTTAATCTTTAAGCTCGTTTCATCAAAAAGCATCATTGCCAATCTTCGAACTTCTTCAGGATGAGAAGAAGCGTTGGCAAATTTTAAAAGCATATCTTCAGCACTTAATTTTTCCATGTTGTAAACTTTATCAGAAAAAAATTTTTAGTGCAATTTTTATGCTATAATCTTAATCGGGCAGAGAGAGTAAGATTATGACAGAAATTAACAATAACGAATTTGATAACATGGATTTCAACATTCCGCCGGAAATGCTTGATGAAATTCAGCGTAATATTGAAGATATTATAAATAATTTTCCTGTACCTGAAAGTAACAAACTTGATGTTATTAAAAAGATTAATTTCATGTATTCTCATACAAGACACCTCTCATTAACCGACCCCCTGACAGGACTTTATAACCGCAGACATCTTGATAACAATCTTGAGAGAGAATTTCTTCGCGCAAAACGCTACAAAAATGATTTGAGTATTGCGGTTATCGACATAGATTTTTTCAAAAAAGTAAACGATACTCACGGGCATTTGTGCGGCGATTATGTATTGAAAGAAGTTTCGTATATGATTCTTGATACGTTGAGAAAAACCGATATGGTATTCAGATACGGCGGAGAAGAATTCGTTGCAATTTTAACAGAAACTCCGCTTGAAAAAGCCGTCATTCCGCTCGAAAGATTACGCGAAAAAGTCGAAAATTATCCGTTCTCGTTTGGCGGTAAAGAATTAAAAGTCACAATCAGTATCGGCGTAAGTTCTTCCGAAAAAGAATTTTCAAATGCAAGTGAATTTTTGGATAGCGCGGATAAAGCGCTTTATAATGCCAAAAACACCGGTCGGAATCGCGTAATAACAGCATAATCTTATGCAGATAACGGAAGCAGGTCTGCAATTTTCGGAATTTTAAATCCGAAAGTATTTTTATTATTTACAGGACAGCTTACTGCTATAATTTCTCCAAGATGAGCCTTTATGATTTTGTATGCGTAATTTAATTTTGGACTAAGACCTATTTTTCCGTATTTTGGAGCATCTTCTGATGATTTTTCAAACATAGATAAGAGTTGTTCTTTTGATAAATGCGGACTGTCAGTATGAACTTTAAAAACAACTTCTTCATTTTCTTCTGTAATTTCAATCATAATTTTTGATTTTTTAAAAGCATGAGAAACACTGTTTTCAATTAAGTACAAGATTGCAATTTTTAAAAATTCAGGGTCGGCAATTATTGTTTTTGATTCAAGATTCGGGCGAATAAGAATTTTTATTTTACGTTCATTGATGCAATCCGAAAGTTGCTCACAGCATTCGATAATCATTTCGGTTATATTAACTTCCGAATAATGCAGGCTGATTTCATTATTTTCAAATTTATATGAATTCAAAAGCGAAGAAATCATATCATACATTTCTTTTGTTGAATCCAGTGTAAGGTTAAGCAACTCTTTTTGCATAGGTGACATTTTATCCGCTGTCTCTTTACAAAGAATGTTTAATGATCTTATTTGCGCGATAACAGGTGTTTTCAAATCATGTTTCAGTGCAGCTATAAACTGATTTCTTTGTTTAATTATTTCTTTTTCATCACTGATATTCTTCAAAAATACCATAATCCCCTTAACATTTCCGCTGTCGCCAAAAAACGGAACCTGATAGATTCTGTAAAATCCTGTAAGACCTTTTTCAGGTTTAAATTCATAATTTATAGACTTTTTATTCTTTAAAACGTATTGCAGATTACCGCAAAAGACTTCTTTATTCTCTCCAAAATATTCAACAAGAATATTGGAGCCGACAAGAGTACTGACATCTTTTTGCAGCAAATTCGCAATAATCGGGTTACAATTCATACATTTGCCTTTTGTATCGGTATAAAAGGCTCCGATTGGAAAACTGTCCAAAATATCATCTGTTTGATTTTGCAATGACAAACCGTTATCTTTTTTCTTTTGCTGCATACATGCATTTATCATAAAAGCCAGTACTCCTGTATTAACAAGGCATCGGGATTTTCGCATAATTGCATCCTCATATATGCACAAAGCAAGAGAGAGAGCAAAAATTGCCAAAAATATAATTTTTGTTGGTTTGATAAATTTATTCATAATTTTTTTCATTTTCTATTCAAATAATATCGTATTTAATAGCCAGTAAAGCAGCCTCGGTTCGGTCTTTAACTTTCAATTTCTTAAGCACTTTTGATACATGAGATTTCGATGTATGCGGACTTATATTCAAAGTTTCTGCTATTTCTTTATTAGTTTTAGCCGCTTTAAGACCTTCAAGAACATTACGTTCCTGATCGGTGAGTCCTACTTTAAGCTTAGGTTTCGGTTTTTTTACGGGGTAAAGGTTTGTCAAATCATTTGACTGGGGTTTAGGTAAATAATCGTATGTAATAGATGATATTCTGGAATCTAACCATACTATACCTTGATTTACTTGTTTTATGGCATTAGTAAGTGTCGAAAGGTTTGTATCTTTTACAGCATAAGCATGAGCACCCGATGCCAGAGCCGCAAGTACTTCTTCGGATCTTTCATGAGATGTCAGCATAATAATTTTAGTTTTTGGAAATTTTTTCTTGATATGACCTGCGGCCTCAATCCCGTTCATATAAGGTAATCCTATATCCATCAATACTACATCTGCGCGCTTTTTCTTCATATTATCAAGACATTCTTCAGCCGTATCAAAATCACCTATGACTTTTATCTCTTTTTCTATTTGTTCAAAATAATGTTTATAGGTATTTCTTGTTAATTTATAATCTTCAACTATATAAACTGATATTGCTGTCATAACTCAACTTCCATTAATTTATTCAAAGTTCTTTTATTGTAACCGAGAAAAATTTAAAAAACTATCACCCGAACGGCTATATATTATAGTAACATGATTATTATACAAAAGGCGCGCAGTAACTTACTTGCGCGCCTTCAACCGCACAATTACGCGGTTTTCTTTTCTTCAGCTTTTTTAGTTTTGTGTTCAGCCATTTTCTCTTTAGCTTTTGTAATGTCTTCTTTAACATTTTCTTTTACTTCGTGAGCTTTTTCTTTGGCTTTTTCAACACCGTGTTTGACGTCTTCTTTAACGTGTGCGGCTTTTTCTTTTACTTCTTCAGCAGTGTTTTTGAGTTTTTCTTTCATTGTTTCTTTTGGTTGTTTATCCATTTTTACTTCCTTTCAATTTTCTACAAACTCATTGTATAAATTTTTCTGCCTGCTTTAATCACCCGAAATCGTAATTCTTTTGATAATTCGTGTTATACTTTTGACTGATAAAAGGAGTTTTTATGAAAGCATTAATCTGCCGCAAAAACGGCTCTGTTGAATTAACAGATAAAGAAATCCCGAAAATACAAAACGAAAGAGACGCAATAGTGAAAGTTAAACTTTCGTCAATATGTACAAGCGACTTACATATAATGCATGGAGCGGTGCCCGCAGCTGTTGCAGATATTGTTCTGGGGCACGAATTTGTAGGAGAAGTCGTTGAAACAGGAAGCGCCGTTACAAACATTAAAAAAGGTGACCGTGTTGCGGCAAATTGCATAACGTTTTGCGGAAAATGCCGGTTTTGCAAACACGGATTTATAAACAACTGCGAAAACGGCGGTTGGGAAATCGGTTGTAAAATCGACGGCTGTCAGGCTGAATATGTAAGAGTTCCGTTTGCGGATACGGGATTAACGGTAATTCCCGACAACGTAACTTATGAAAATGCGTTATTCACCGGAGATATTCTTTCAAGCGGTTACTTTGGCGCAGAACTTTGTGAAATAAAAAAAGATGACACAATTGCGGTAATAGGCTGCGGTCCCGTAGGATTGTGCGCGATGATTTGTGCCCGAATTCTCGGTGCAGGAAAAATTATTGCGATTGACATTAACGAAAAAAGGCTAGAACTTGCAAAAGAATTGAATCTTGCTGATTATACGGCAAACCCGAACAAAACAGACATCGAAAGCTTTGTTAAAAATATTACTCAAAATCGCGGAGCCGACGGGGTAATCGAAGCCGCAGGCGGAGAAAATACTTTCCAAACCGCATGGCAAATTGCCCGTCCGAATTCGATTGTTGCGCTTGTTGCTATGTATGAAAAACCTCAAACATTGCCTTTACCTGAAATGTACGGCAAATATCTCATTTTTAAAACAGGCGGAGTTGATGCAGTTCATTGCAAAAAACTTCTTGATTTAATTTCCGAAGGCAAAATAAATACAGACTTTCTTATTTCAAAAACAATGCCGCTTGAACAAATAACCGACGCATACGAAATTTTTGAAACAGAAAAAGATAATTGTTTAAAAATTGCAATCAGAAGTTAAAAATTATTTTTTAATTAGAACAATATCGCCTTTTTTAACCTGTGCCGAAAGTTCTTTAATCACGTTATTATCCATTCTTATACAACCGAGAGAGGCATATTTACCAATGCTGTTAGGATTATTGTTTCCGTGAATAAATTCACCTGTAATTCCGCGCTCACCCGTTTTGGAATCAACAGTTTCAAGACAGATAATTTTCGGACCGTAATTATACGGCTGTCTTCTTCTTTTTGAAGCAGGAGAAGCTGATTTATAAGGATAAGACTCGACATGTGTTACAACTCTTATACCGGTATGAGTCGGAGAACTTTTCTTTCCGCTTGCGACAAGATACGCCTTAATAGCATCACCGTCTTCGTTGTAATGGTAAAGAATATTTTTCGACAAATCAACAACAATTGCTGCATTTTTAGTCTCGCCGGCAATTTCAACCTGAGATTCCGGTGCAAAAAGCAAAACGGATTCATCTGTTGTACCTGACGGTACAACATTTTGAGTATATTCAAACACATCCTTTGCAGGAGTTTTATCAATATTATTCTGAGCTTTAAGTGTAAACGGTGCACAACAAATTGTTCCTGCAGCAAGGGGTAATCCGATAATATTTTTAATTGAATTAATTTTCATAGTATTAAAATTAAAACACGAACAAAAAATTTTTGCTATTTTTTAGTTTATAGCTTGGTTATATTTACTCAAGATGCGATTCATCTTGGATTTGCTCCACACTCACAGAGTTTCGCATTTGTGGTTTACGCCACAGCTTGCTCAATCTGTTCGCTATTGTGATTCGCTATGCTCCATCCGTACGCAAATCCGCCGAACACAAAAGGCAGTCAAATCTATACTCAAGTAAATAAAAAAGACGGGATATACCCGTCTTTCTTATTTACCACAGAATTGACGAGTTCAGAACTTGGCTGCTTGAAGATGTGGCTTGATTTTTCAGTTTTACAATACTAAACATATTTTATTATCTTTTGAAAATATTGTATAATAGCAAAATAGAATTTTATTCAAGGAGGGATTTATGAGTGCCATGTATTTTTTACCGCAAAATGATATTACAACGCAAGAATTAGCAATAATAATGGGTTTTGTTACTATTGGTTTAGTTAATAATATTGAACAACGAAAAGAAGAACTTTTGCAAAGGAAACGAGAAGGTTATCCTTGTATAAGGATAGCAGACAGAAGTTTAAATCCAAATAAAACATTTGTCTTATCCGAAGATATTTATAATTCTATGCCTATTGCATTAAGAAGGCATTTTTCTGCATTTTAAATTGTTTTGTTATTATTGACATTAAAGAGGTATTAATGATAAATTGGGATGCTGTAAGTGGAATTGGAAGCGTATGTGCAAGTATTGCAACATTTTGTGCTGTAATTGTGTCATTGTGGCAAACACGTCTAAAAACTAGAAAAAGTTTACAATTTGAATTTTCACCATCTGTCATTGGAATTGGTGATATTGGGGTAAAAGATGAACCATATGTATCACTATCTGTTACAAACATATGTCAAAGAAAAATTAAAATTGTAAGCTGGGGAATTATTTTAAAATATGGACATAAGGCTTGTTGTTGTACCAGCACTATGGGTTGTTTAGGGGATAATTTACCAACATTGCTAGAACCAGATGTAACAGCTAATTTATTTACTATTAGAAAACCATTTTATCAAACTATACAAAAATATAACTCTGAAAAATTTCTTGATAAAAATTCAAAACTTAAAATGTATGTTACAGATGCATCTGGTTCGGTATATGTATACACTACTAAATGTAAAATAAAAGATTTTCTAAAATAAAACTCTAAGTATTAGACATTATCCTCATAGCCTCTACCTTGACAAAATTCACACCCTTCTAGGTAACTATTTCTCAAATCCCCTCCCAGTTGTAGTTCATTGCACCAACTGCAACTTCTCACCGATACAGAACCTGCTCCACAATTTGTACATGTAAACACACCATTGATATATGCAACAGAATTTCTAGCTCCACAATATGCACAATTTATAATATCTTCTTGCTTATCAGGAAAATCCAAAGTATCTAAAATATTTCTAGAATTATCATTATATTTTTGTTTAACACATGTCAAAAAGTCATTGAAATTTATTTGATGACCACAATTAAGATTTATATCACAAGAACATTTTAAATCGTATACATTTAACTTTGAAATTTTGTTACAATTAGGGCATTCGATTTCTATCATACGTTCTTTAAATGCTTGTCCACAAACAACGCAATTAGCATAAAATATATCTTTTATATGTGAATCAGTTATTCTTAATGACTCTTTTTTACAATTATTACAAGTTCTATATTCAACATTATTTTTGCTTTTGTCTTTTTGTATGTCGTTTTTTATTGCCTCATACCTGATATTATAATAATTTTTAAGTTGTACGATTTTAGCTTCAAACCTAATTATAGAATTAATAACCCTATCATTATTTTTATATATATTATCCCAAAAGGAAAGCAAGCTACGTAATCTATACCAAGCTTTTAGAATTTGAATTGCAAGTTTTGTCTTTATTTCTTTCAAACCTTCTTTTTTACACTTGTTAATATCATGATAAAAATGAATTAAACGATTTCGTTCTTTTCTTATTTCATCAAAAGCCTTAATATCATCCTCATGTATCTGAGGTTCATCAAACGCATTTTTTAGAACATATATTAGTTCATCAAATTGTAATGTTGAAGATGTACCATCTTTAAAGTTACTTAGATTTGGTTTTTTGCCAACTATTAAACTCCAGTGTTCAGCAATTAAGCGTGCTTTTAAAAAGAGTTCAATAGCACAAAAGAAATTTATAATAGAATATTTTGTATTATTTTCAAATTCATCTGCACTTTTATTTAAAAAATCAATAGCATTTATAAGAACACTATTTAATATTTCATTTGTATTTTTTGTTGCTACCACTTAATCTTTTCCTTTTATTTTTTGTAAACTTAAAAATTCATTTCTTAATCTCTGTGAAATATTTTCATTTTGTTCTAATAAGTATATTTTATCAGGACAAGTTATATCTTTATTTTCTTCACTATTTCCACAGCCATCATAGAAGAAAAAATAATCCTTATAAATATCATACTGTGAATTTTTATTTATAATTTTTTGAACTAAATATTCAAAAGAATTTTTTATATTATAGAAGAAAGTTACTTGTCTATGACAACCACCATCACTATAATTAAAGTCTATTTCATCAATAGTTTTTCCTTTATTTGATAAACTGGCATTATTAACAAAAACATGAATATCTTCATAGTTGTCAGGGTTATAGTATAACCAGTCAGTTTTAGGGTGTAATATATAATATCTACCTTTATCACAAATATACAAACTTTCTGTTTTTAGTATAGTCGTGTGATATTTATATCTAATTGATGTTTCATAAGAATTTCCTATGGAATGAGCAAAAACAGCATTTGCATGTTCATCGGGACTATAATCAGTCATATGATTGTGTAATGTATATTCGATTGTAAATTCAGGGAATGGGATATAATGCCATATACATGTTAATTCCAGT
>CAOJDT010000010.1 GCA_948433295.1 uncultured bacterium | reverse complement strand
AATAAATGTAAATAATTAATTTTATTTTTACTGAAAAAGACAATAAATCTAAAGTTATTTACTTTTTATATACATAATAAATATAAAATATGTGCTTTAAATGAAAATTAAACACGAAAGGAGATTGTATGTTAAGAGTCGGACAATTTGGGCCTGTAAACGGTCAAAATCCCAATGTTAATGGGGCACAAGAAGTTAAAACTGAAACACCTGTTTCGGTATGGGGTTCCCAAAAACCATCAATTGCGGCAGAGGTAAATACAGACCAAAATAAAAAGTATAGGGATTTTAATAATGCGCTTAAAGAAACGGCTTTGACGGATAAATTTATTGATGCCGATACTCTTGAGGCTCAAGGTTGGAAAAAAGAACCTATGATGGATATGAATGGCGGAAAATATTACACTAACCCAAAAACAGGAGTAACTGTCAGAGTTAAGGATAGACGTTTAGCTTCTTTCAATAATGAAAAATCAATGTCTGTCAAAACCGAAAATATGGCTCATTTCGCTATATACGACAAGAACGGTAAAGAGACAGGCGGAGTAATTCAAACAAGACAACCGGACGGTTCAATAAAAGTTTACCATTACGACGTGGATATTTCCGGAAACAGGTTTATTAAATCCGAAGAAATCAGTGATTTGGATTATTTTGCAGACTACGAATAAGAATAAGGCGCGGCTTATAGCCGCGCCTTATTATAAATTGTTTACTTTTCCCGTTTTTATTGTATACTTATCTCAGGAAGTTACTTTAGAGAGGGATATTTTATATGAGTAAAAAAATCGCGTTTCTTTTCCCGGGACAAGGCTCTCAAGCCGTAGGTATGGGTAAAGATTTGTACGAAAGCAGCGAAAGTTCAAAAAATGTTTTTGATACCGCTGACAAAGTTTTAGGCAAAAGTATTACCACAATGTGTTTTGAAGGTCCTGATGAGGCATTAAAACAAACCGTTAATACTCAGCCGTCAATAGTTACAATGTCGATTGCGGCGTTGGAAGCTTTGAAATCAGAATGCGGCGTTACTCCATCTTACGTTGCGGGTCACTCTTTGGGTGAATATTGCGCAATGTATGCGGCAGGCGTTATGTCCTTGGAAAATACATTAAAAGCTATTCAAAAAAGAGCCGACCTTATGAACGCTTCAGCAAACGGCGGCGCTATGTCTGCGGTTCTTAACGCTTCAGAAGAAGCTTTGAAAGAATCACTTGCAGAAGCTTCTTCTGTTGGTTACGTTGACGTTGCAAACTACAATTCACCTGCGCAGGTTGTTATTACGGGTGACGAAACAGCGGTTGCAAAAGCAGGCGAACTTCTTCTCGCAAAAGGCGCAAGAAGAGTTGTTCCTCTTCCTGTATCAGGCGCTTTCCACTCAAAATTTATGGAAAAAGCAGGCAAAGAGTTTGAATCTTTTGTGTCGGATTTGGAATTGAACGATGCTTCAATCCCTGTAGTTACAAATGTTGACGCTTCTGCAACTACATCTTCAAGTGATTTTAGAGAAAAAATGCCGAAACAAATTTATTCATCCGTATACTGGACTCAAACCATCGAAAAAATGGTTTCCGACGGCGTTGAAATTTTCATTGAAATCGGTCCGGGTAAAGTTCTTGCAGGATTGAATAAAAAAATTGCACCTGAAGCTAAGGTGTTTAATATATTTGATAAAGCATCGTTAGATGCCACAGTTGAAAGTTTAAAAGAGGAGTTGTTATGTCTGAAAAATTAGCAATAGTAACAGGCGCTTCACGCGGAATCGGAAAAGCTTGCGCAATTGAACTTGCAAAAGCAGGTTATGATATCGCCGTAACATTCGCAGGTAACGTAGACGCCGCAAACAAAACAGTTGAAGAGTTAAAAGCATTTGGCGTTGACGCTGCCGCTTTTAAATTTGATGTTTCAAATAAAGACGAAGCCGCAAAAGGTATCGAAGAAATTATCGCAAAATTCGGAAGAATTGACGTTCTTGTTAATAACGCAGGTATCACAAGAGACGGTTTATTCATGAGAATGAGTGCCGAAAATTGGGACGCTGTTATTAATACAAACCTTTCAAGCGCATTCTATGTTTCTCAACCTGTTGTTAAGGTTATGATGAAACAAAGAAGTGGCGCAATCGTTAATATGTCAAGCGTTGTAGGAGTTTCAGGAAACGCAGGTCAGGCAAACTACTCTGCTGCAAAAGCAGGTCTTATCGGTTTGACTAAAACCCTCGCAAAAGAACTCGGTTCACGCGGAATCAGAGTTAACGCAATTGCTCCGGGATTTATTAATACCGACATGACAAAAGATTTGGATACTTCAAAATTCACGGACTTCATTCCTTTGAAACGTCTCGGTGAACCTGAAGATATCGCAAAAGCCGTTAAGTTCATTGCCGTTGATGCTGAATACGTAACAGGTCAGGTTTTGGAAGTAGATGGCGGTCTTATAATATAAAGATTTTTAACAAAAAATCCGTAAGATTGTAAATTTCTTGCAAAAAAATCTTGTAGCAGATATAATGTTAAAGAAAATGTATAGTAATACAATTAATTAATGAGGTAAAGAAGAATGAGTACATTAGAAAAAGTAAAAAAAGTTGTAGTTGACCAATTAAGCGTTGATGAAGCATTAGTAACTCCACAAGCTAGCTTCACAGCTGACCTTGGTGCAGATTCATTGGATACAGTTGAATTGGTAATGGCTTTCGAAGAAGAATTCGGTTGCGAAATCCCTGATGAAGAAGCTGAAAAAATTCAAACAGTTCAAGACGCAGTTGATTACATTGATTCACACTCAAACTAATCTCTTAACGGGAAGTGTGTAAATCGTTTCGATTGATATTTAATGCGAGGGTGAAAATTGAATATTATTTTCTCCCTCGTTCATTTATCAGTAAAGAATTAAAAAGGTAAAAAGATGACTAAAAGAAGAGTAGTAATCACAGGATTGGGCGCAGTTACACCGTTCGGCACAGGTGTTGAGAAATTCTGGAACAGTCTTGTTGAAGGTAAAAGTGGCATTGCTACGTCAGAATCTATTGACGTTGACAAGCACGTTGCAAAAATTTCGGGCGAAGTAAAAGACTTTAACCCTGAAGATTATCTTGATCCTAAAGAAGCTAAAAAAATGGACAGATTTATTCAGTTTGCAATGGTTGCAGCTGATGAAGCCATTAAAGATGCCAAATTGGAAGAAGTTAATGACGTTGACCCTTATAAAATCGGCGTAATCGTAAGTTCTGCAGCAGGTGGTTTTAGAACTTTTGAAGAAAACCATGTTCGTATTTTGGAAAAAGGTCCTAACAAATGTTCACCGTTTACTATCCCTATGATGATAGTAAACATGGCATCAGGCAGAATTGCTATGAAATACGGTTTCAGAGGTATAAATAAAGTTGTAGTTTCGGCATGCGCAACAGGTACTCACTCTGTGGGTGACGCTTTCCGTTCAATTCAGTATGGGGATGCTGATATTATGGTAGCAGGCGGCTGCGAAGCAACAATTTGTGACGTTGGTGTAGGCGCATTCTCAAGTGCAAGAACACTTTCCAAACGTAACGATGAGCCTCAAAAAGCTTCACGTCCTTGGGATGTAGACAGAGACGGTTTTGTAATGTCAGAAGGCGCAGGCGTACTTATTCTTGAAGAATATGAACATGCTAAAAAACGCGGTGCAAAAATTTACGCAGAAATCGTTGGCTTCGGTCAAACAGGTGACGCGTATGATGTAGTTGCTCCTTGTCCTGAAGGTAAAGGCGCAAGCCATTCGATGAAATTTGCGCTTGAAGACGCAGGTATGAAACCTGAAGATATTGATTATATCAATGCTCACGGAACAAGCACAGGTTTGGGAGATATTGCTGAATCTCATGCGATTGCTAAAGTATTTGGCGACAGAAAAACAAATTCTAAACTTATGGTAAGTTCAACTAAGAGTATGCACGGTCACCTTCTGGGTGCAACAGGTGCAGTTGAAGTTATCGCCTGTGTAAAAGCAATTAACGACAATATTGTTCCGCCTACAATTAATCTTGACAATCAGGATGAAAAAGTTGCTGATTTGGACTACGTTCCTCATAAAGCGAGAAAAGCGGAAGTTCATGCAGCATTGTCAAATTCATTCGGATTTGGCGGTCAAAACGCAACAATCGTGTTGAAAGAAGTGTAGTAGGAAAAATTTCCTCGTGTAAACAAAAAGCCACCTTTTTAGGTGGCTTTTTTGCTATTATGATGGTGAAAATTCAATAATTATTGCATAGATTTGTTCCGTCTTATAATTTTCAATAACTAAAGCTGCGTTTTGTTCTTTTGTTTCCGGAATTTTACCCTGTTTAATAATGACTTTATTATTAAGATTGGTTTTAACGGGAATTTCAGTATTAGAAACTATAAGTTTTGAATTCAGTTGTCCTTCGGCTACCTGAATGATTTTAAAATTCGGCATATTTTGGGGAATTTCAAAAATTACTGTGTTGTAAGATTTTTCTTTAATTTTCATATCTGTAATAAATAAATATTTTTTGTTTTCAGATTTGTCGATTAATGCGAAAGCTTTCTCAAGGGCTTTGTTTTTTGAGAAATCTGTGCAAAAATCTTTTAAAAATATCGGTTTTAGCGGTGTTTTTACTCCACAGGCGCAACCGCAGGCAAGTCCGGAGTTATGTTTTGTAAGATACCAACCTAAACCACCTATAGCTGATAACCCTCCGAATACAGAACCTAATGTTATTGCCGTAACAGCTCCATCACTTAAACCGTTTGAATGTTTTGAATTAGTGGAGTTATCTGTTCCGGGAGGCACTGCATCAATAGGAATTTCAAAAGAATTGAGGCTTGTTTGCGGAGTGCCAAATGCCAGAGGACAAATTAAAAAAACTAAAATAAAAATTAAAAGTTTTTTCATAATCCTCCAAGTGTAAAAAGAATTGAACCGCGGTAACTGCCTAAAATCGTATCAGGTTTTACATTTACATAAGGTGTAAAAATGTCTGTAATAACGTGATCATACGGGTCATTAATTGTATATGTACTCGGTTTTATTAACAAATTTGATGGATTAAAATTATATATACCACTCGTGTGTTTTAATTCTTTAAAAGTTGCATTGACACTTATAGGAGTTGAAGAATTTGTGTGAAGTTGAACTTTTACGGGGCTTAGCCTTAAAGTAATAGTATTTGCATCCACATTTGTTGAATCTTTAATATTCATATTAGGCATAGGGTCATCTCTATTATATTCAATATTTTCAACAATAATTTTTTCAATTTCCATAACTTGCGGTAGAGTTGTCGATAAAATCTGATCGGCGCAAAATACGCTTTGTCCGGTAAAAATTAATAGTATAATCAGTATTTTTTTCATTAAAATTATTATATTCAAAAATATATATTTTACTCTTGCCCGTATAGATATATAAAAATTAATTCTATAAGATAATTAAAGACTAATTCAAAAAAATGATTAAAAATCATAAATTATCTTTATGAAAAAATTATTTCTTATAATAATAATAATTTTTATTGTAACTTGTAATAAAGGTTTTTGCGGAATTTCCGTACAAAGCACAGGTGGCACAACTGTAGGAACAACTACCGTATCAACCCCTATTCAGGTTTCAGTCAGTACACTGATATCTTTGACGCTTACTTTGAAAGTCAAAGCTCTGGACCAGTTTATTACTAATACAACAAATTCTAATTATAAAATTCCTATATCACAGCTTTATTTGAATAACGGAACAAATGATTTTCAAATGATATACAATAATCAGGTTACGCTTATTAACGGTCTTGCTATAGGAGTTGGCGGTTATACTGCAAATTATAACTGTATTGTAAAAAACATAGGAGTACTTCCTCCCGGAAGCTATACAACCAGACTTCAGTTTGATTCAAATACCACACTTTCTCCTAATACGGTTGTTTATACCTTAAGTTTTGTTATTCCGAATACTCAAGATGTTTCAACCACAACAAATCCTGTTAATATTATTCTTACACCTGAGAATGTATTTGATGGGAATGTTGTTGCGGATAATTCAGTAACTCCGCAAATTATTATCAAATCAAACGGCAGTTGGAAACTTATAATGAATACGGCAACAATCGGAACTTTGCCTGCAAATTATTATTTTCTGATAACGGGTGTGTCTTCAAATGTTACAAACTATATAAATACCGAAACACAAATTCAACCAAACATGCAGTATGTACTTGCCAGCGGGAATCCGACAGTTACAACGCCTGTTACGGGAAGTTATACGACAGATTATATAAATTTAAAATTCAGACTGAAAAACACTTCGGGAACTTATATTCCGGAAGGTACTTATAATAATGGTTTTACTTACTCAATACAGGCGGGAGATAATTAATGAAAAAAATAATTTATTTTTTATTTGCAATTTTTTGTACAGGAATATTTTCAATATCTTACGGCGCAATAAAAATTACACCTACAATATTGGAGCTTGATACAACAAGTGCCAGAGGAAATTATCTTACATCTTCTTTTTCCGTTCAGGGAGGAGAAAATGAAACAATTCGTTTTAAAGTCTATCCGGAATATTTTAAAATATCGCAAACGGGAACAATGGAAATACTTGAGCAAGCAGAAGCTAGTGATAATTTAATAAAAAACGCGAGATTTGTTCCAAATGAATTTACACTGCAAAACGGTAATATCCAAAAAGTTCGATTAACAATAGCAGATGTGAATTCATTGCCTGATGGTGAATCAAGAATGGTTTTGTTTCTTGAAGATGTCGCTGCAAAAGAATTATTTTTGCCTTCGGGTAACAGAAACGTTCAAACAAAACTTATTGTAAAAACGCGTGTAGGAATTCCTGTTTATGTTGACAAAGGGCATTTTGTAAAATGCGCAAAGATTGAACAATTTGATATTAAACAATCAGAAAAAGATATTAATCTTGCATTAAAAATCTTGTCCGAAGGTAATAGCAAAGTTCGCTGTTCAGGCAAAGCTCAGATTATTAGAAATAAAAAATTAATAGGAGAATATCCTATAAAAAATAATGTTGCGGGTGCAAACAGTTTTCTTATCACCAATGAGCAAATTCCCTTAAATGATATATCCGAAAACGGAGATTATACATTGAGGCTGATAATAAATTATAAAGACGAAAAAGGACGATTAAAAAGTTTAATAAAGGAAAATAAGTTTACAGTAGATAATAAACAATCAATTTAAGAGAGGAGGATAAATTATGATTAACAAAAAACTTGCAGGCTTAATGATTTTACCTGCACTGATTGCAACATTAAATGTGTCACATGCAATCTCAAACACAGCATCTCAGACATTACAGGCTACTCTGGGGACTTATTTGGATATAACTCCCGTAACGGCAGGTGCAGTAACAACTACAACCATTACACCGGATACGGGTGCACTTGCTGCGGCTTTAGTCTCAAAGTTTCAGGTTAACCTTAACACTGATACCCAAAATTTATTTCTTCAAGCAAAAACTACAGGTTCGACAGGTGACGTAAATGCACTTTTCCAGCAGGGAAGCCAAACTTATGTTGTCTTTTCAAACACTGCAACCGGTAAACAACCGACAGCCGCAGCAATTGCAGACTGTAAAGCTGCAGCTCCCGTTGCCGCAAATAATGCAAATGCTATAGCATATCCGATTGCAAGTGTTAACTTAGATAACACGGGTACTGCAACTTATGATGCAACAAAAAACCAGTATAATGTTTCTGTTAAAGGCGGAACAACTATTGCTACAACGACAACCGGAACCACGCCTTATTCCGGAACATATTCGTTTTTGGATAATGCAGGAACTTATCAGGCAATCATGACTCTAACTTCGACAAGCTTGTAGGTGAAGAGTTGAAATTTCCCGCTGTCGTAATTTGTTTTTTATTAATGCAATCTTGTTATGCGGCAACAACCTTTCAGCAGACAATAACAACAACTGTTCCTGCGGCTGTTAATGTCACAGCTGTAAACACATCAGCCGCTCAGGGAACAATCAATCCTGCAACAGGTGTTTCATCATCACCTGTTGCATCTTTCAGGCTTCAAACTAACGGAGCAGATACAAATTATACATATGTTGTTCAAGCATCACTGCTGACAACGGGAGGAACAAGCGTTAATGCTTATGCTCAGATTGCGTCAAACGGATATATTTTGTTGGGGAATAATTCCCCGACATTATATCCGACCGTCTCTGCCGTTAATGACATAAAAAGCGGGACCCCAATATCTGCAAATAACGCAAATGTTATAGCTTATCCTTTAACCAATACTCTTAACAACCTTGCGTCAGCGACATTAACAAATAATTCAGCTTATGGAGGGTTATGTTATATAGTTAAAACAGGAACAAGCAAAGACGGGACTCTTATTCAAACCGTCGGGAGTAATCCTTTAACAAGTACTTATTCGCTTACAAATGACAGAGCAGGTGTGTATCAGGCAGTAGTAACATTTAGTGCAAACAGAAATCCGTAATGAATAACATAATAAGGATTTTTTTTGCCGTAATATTAGGGCTGATAATATTTTTTCAGCCCTGTTTTGCGGCAGAAAAAACAGAAACAATAATATCATATATAATTTTAAACAACACAGCTTGTTACGATGTCGAACTTCTTATCACCGGTGAAAAAGTTTTTTTGCCGTTTAAACAACTGTCTGAAATTTTTGAGGTTAAAATTAAAACTAATCATTCCACAAAAGATATTGATTTTGAGACAACTGATGGTAAAAAAGGTAGAGTCAGCAAAAGTTTTATTGAATTTAATGGCAAAAAGATTTCTTCTAACAAAAATTACTATTTGAAACAAGGCTTAATGGACGAAGTTAAAGATGAAATTTTTTGCTCGGCAAAAGATTTAAGTTTGATTTTTGAATCAGAGCTTAATGCCGATAAAAATGATTTATCGGTTTCGGCAGTTACAGAGAGAAATCTTACGCTTTTGAATAGTGAAAGTAGTGATAAAACAGAATTGCCAAAAATAAGAGCTTATAAAAATGTTCTGGCTCCCGAAAACGAAAAAAAAATATATTTTAATTCTCTAACACTTAATAATAACACAATGAGTGATACTATTTCTCAATATTTTCTTAATGAGAGTAAAACCCGAAATATGTTTATCAATAACAATACTCAACTTTTTTTAAAAGGAAAAGTTTTTGGTGGAGATTTAAACGTTGATCTGAATACTTATAATTACAAAGGTGAACTCTTTTCTTTTGGAGGGCTTGGATTTAATTATCACAATAAATTTAAAGGATATGATTATGAACTGGGAAGAGTACGCGGAATCAAAGATGAGGATTATACAATTGCTAATCAAACTTTAGGCTTGCAAATCAGTAATTACGAAACTAAAAAAACTACATACAGAGATATTGAAGGTTATGTTGATAAAGAAAGTCTTGCTAAAGTTTTTATCGACGATAAAGAATATACTACTTTAAGTACGTATGACGGATATTATTCTTTAAGTAATATTTCATTGAATGAAAAACCAAAGTCTATACGTATTGAAGAATTAAAACCCGACGGAACAACCGCAACTGTTTTAGGAAAAGTTTATAAAAAATATGAAAACATGCCTTTGCAAGGTGAAAAAAAATACACATTACTTGGTGGAGTTACAGGTTACAACAATAAACTTTTTAATACAAACGGTTACATATATGAAATGAACACTAAAAAAGCTTTATTTGCTTCAGAATTTGAATACGGGATAAAGGATAATATCAAGTTTGATTCAAAATTTTCTGCTGATAAAATTTTTTCAACTCCACAAAATTCAATTTGGCAAAGCGTTTATTCAACAGATTCTCTTTTGACATCAGGTACCTGGAAAAATCCGAATAATTTAGAAGGCGCTACAAGTTTAAATACACTTGAATATATAAAAAATGATTTTTTGAAATATAAAACAGCATTTGGAGTAAGTATGGCAAATGATATTACAAAAGGTGAAAATGCAGGTTATACCATTACTGCTCAGGCAGATTATGCAAAGAATAATTATAGCTTGAGATGTGGTTTATTTAATACTTCATCCGATTTTTATCTGGCAGGAAGTGACGGGAGTTATATAAATGACAGAACAGGAGGATTTGTTCGGGGCAGTATAAGCGGTAAAAATTCAGGTATAGACGGAACTTTTAAAAAGTATTTTTCTAATATGGATAAAAAGTTTGAAGGCGGGTTATTGAACTTTAATGAATACAGTTTAGGAGTTCACAAAAGTATCGAAAAAGTTGCGGATTTCAGATTTAATATCAACGGCAGGGACGGAGCTAATTCAATCGCACACAACAACAGTTACTATTATGATTTAAATGTTTCTAAAAAAATAAAAGATTATTTGACTTTGCAATGCGGAAAGACTGAAAGTAAATATCAAACAAATTATGACAATAGTTCTTATGATGATTTTAAATCATTATATTCTACGATTTATTTAAAAACTGATTACAAAATTCCGAAAAATCTTGGTTCACTTTCCATCGGGCATGATGTAGTTAATTATGATTACTCTAATACCTCCAACAAATACAATATGATGAAAATAGGTTACACTTTCCCTGAAATCAAAAGAGTAACCCTCAGTATCGGTACCGGTTATAAATACACGGGTTCTGATAATGGGTTTGACTTTTCGGCAAATCTTGCATACAGAACAAAATCAGGCAGAACTATAAATATAAACTACCAATACAATCAAATAGGAGGATATATTATAAACAATATGTATCTCCCTATGAGTTCAAGACATTCTGTTAATATAGTTATGAATGATACATTTGCAGTGTTACCATCCGGTTTAAAATCGGTAGGATTTAACGATGATAATCGAGGTTATGTTGAAGTTACAGTATATATTGATAAAAATAAAAACGGAAAATTTGATAAAGGAGATATTCCTGTAAAAAATGTTCCTTTAAGATTCAGTTGGGTAAATAATGAAATATATACAAACAGAAGCGGTAAAGCAATTCCAATAGGAACAGATTCGGGGATTTATACAGTAAAAATTGATGCAGATAAACTGAATGCTACTTTATATCAAGAAAAAGGCAAAGATACAGATAAAATAGTGAGAATAGACAGAGGGAAAACAACTCGTATTGAAATTCCCATAAAAAGTTGTGTTGGTAATGTCACAGGAAATTTAAAAATAATAGATGATTTTGATAGAGTAAAACCAATTGATGAATATATTGTAGTGATTAATAATGAAAACGGGGAAGAAGTCGGATACAGTACCGTTAATTCTGACGGATATTTTAATTTTTCGGGAATTGAACCGGGTAAATATACTGTAAAACTTGATGATAGTTTTATAAATGCAAATGCTCTTGAAAATTACGAAAATAAAAGTATTTTAAGTATTGAAATTCCGTATACATATAAAAAATTTGTTGATATTAATAATTTGCAGCTTGTATATAAAATGCATTGATATATAGATTGTTATCACCTGTTTAATAGCCCCGAAAATCGCAAGCGGTACGGCAAGCAAAATTATTGCAGGTGCAAACATATTTTCATATTGTGCCGCAATCGCTCTTGTTGCAGAGGAAATTATGTCATTAGACATAATTCGTATCAATTATATTAATACTTGTATCCTTCAAAAAATTTATGGATAAAGGCTATTTTTTCGTCACTTAATTTATCAATATTATTAATTATATCAGATTTCATTTGTTCAATAGATTGCAGATGATTAAAATTAAATAGAGATTTAATTTCAACGTTTAGATTATTGGCAATACGTTCAAGTGTTGGTAAAGAGGGGAAGTGCCGTCCGCTTTCAATGCCGCTCAGAGAAGTTGTTTCAATATCAATTAACTCAGCAAGCTTTTCCTGCGTTAAACCGGCTTCTTTACGTAGTTCTTTTATTCTTTTACCTAATAATTTTTTATTATCCATAAATTACCTTTTTCTATGATATTCAATAGATAAATAAAAAATAAGCGGAAATAAGGTATATTTTTTGTAAAAAGTATGTAAATTATGTAAATAAATTATTGAATAATAACAAGTTTTATTATAAACTTCGCATGAAATACTTAGTAGCACACAAAAAATATAGGAGAGTTAAGAATGAGAAAAAATTTGTTATTGGTATTGTGTTTGATTAGTACAATTTCAGCATCCGGGGTTTATGCTTTAGAAATTAAAAATGCAGCTGGAGGCGCTCTAAAATCTGCAACTTCAAGTGTAAAAACTACTGCTACAAGCGCTGATACTACTACTATCAGAAAATCAATAAAAGGATTAAATTATAAATTGGCTTTGGCAGATAAAGATGTTCAAGCAGCATTTTCAGCTTTAGTTTCAGCGTTGTCTTCAAAGGAAGAGGCTGCAAAAATTAAAGCGCAAATCAATGCTATTAATGCAAATACAAATCTTAGTGCAGCCGAAAAAAGTGCAAAACTTGCTGAAATTATGTCAGATTACGGCGACAATTTAAAAAATGCTAATGACGAATTAAAAGGACAATTAAAATCTGCATCTTCTGCAAAAACAGATCAAATCCTTGCAGCTTTGGAAAAATTGACAGATGCTACCGTAAAATATACGGATTTGCTTAATGATGTACAATCTATAGTAACTCAGATTGCTTACGATCCTACACTTGCAATGAGTATGAAAGGTGATTTTACTGAAATAAAAGAGACCGGTAAAATCTTGAAATCAAACTTAAAATCATTGAAAAATGTTTCATCAGGTGCATTTAATCTTTGCAAAAGCTGTGGTATAAAAGTTCAAAAGACAGCATCTAAATCATCTTCAACAAAAAAAGTTGATTTTTCAAAATTAGGTAAATAAGTGTTGTCAGTGCGTAGTTATTTAATAACTACGCACTTTTTAAGGAGTAAGAATGAAAAATATATTAATATGTTCGGCAATATTTCTCATTTGCGGGATTTTTAATTCGTTAATGGCGGTTGAGATAAAAATCGAGGGTAAAGGTTATGCGCCATTAACAGGTTATGATATTAAGGCTGTCCGTGATAAACAAGATGCTAAAATGAATAAAAAGGCAAAAAATTCCGATTTAGAAGTCGTACAATCTCAACAAATAAAAGAGGCGTCGAGGCAGGCAGAAACTCGAAAAAAACAGGATAAAAGATTAAGTGATGCAGTTCGAACCACTGTTGTATCTGAAGCTCAAGACAATGCGTTAAAAGCAGGTATTAGCGTTTTGATTGATAGAACCCTGGGCGCAAATGCTTCTAAAAAGCCTGAAATTCAAGAAAAATTTGATGAAATTCTTTCTCAATCAAGTACTTACATTTTGGATCAGAGTTTTACAGGCGAAGTAGAAGATAACAATTATATTGCAAAAGTATATTTAACTGTTGATGAAACAGAGTTTAGAACACTTCTTTCTGATATGGGTGTTGCTTTAAATACTCAGGTCGTCAGAGCTCATTCAATTATGTTGGTATTGGATGAATTTTTTGCAAGACCGTCAGATTTAACTAAAAATGTATTAACTAAGGAAGTTACGACATATAAATATGATTATGATGAAAAACTAAAGGATAATGAAAAAGCATCTGCAAGCAGCTACGCAAATGCAAAAGGCAGTGGCAGCAGTTCAAATACCTATAATGTAAATTCAAAAAGCAGAGGAAATTATAGCGCAGGAGGTTCTGCCGGTTATTATGGAGCTTATGGAGGCGGAGGATATTCCGGTTCTGTAAACAGCAGCCATAATAACAGCTATAAAAGCAGCGGTTCCAATGCAAAGAGATATAATTATGCTTCTTCTTCCGGAGCAAAAGCTTCTTATGGTCATTTTGTTGATTACAGCAAAAAAGAAAATGAATTTTTCCAAAATATTAAAGAGTATGATGTAGCATCTCCAAAGGCTGAAAATCTTAATTTTACTCAGCCCGCTTTGCAAGATGCATTTGTAATGTATGATATAAGAGCATTGGATAATGATATATTTAAAAGTAAATATTTTAAAGGAAAGCCTGTAACTTCCGATAAATTGGCAAATTCAGCCGAACTCGCAAACTATGTGGAAGCAGCAAGAAAAGATGCAAAAGCTGATTTCTTTGCAATAGGAGTTTCGTATATTACAGACAATGGCAAGAATGAAAATACCGGTAGAAATACTTGTGACGGTAATGTTTTTGTAAAAGTATATTCAACAGTTGATGGAGAAGTTATTGCTTCAGGTACTTTTACCGAAACTGCCTCAGGCAATTCTGCCGATCAAGCGAGAAGTGCGGTTGCAAAAAAAATCGGTAATGAACTCGGTGAAGTTTTATCAAAGAAAATTCAAGATTATTGGAAAAGACGTATGATGTACGGTTCAGAATACGTTGTTCTGGTAAAAGGTAACTTCTTGCCTATTGAAAAAATTACAATAAATAAAGCAATCCAAAATGTTGATGGGATAAAAAATGTTAATCAAAGAACTTCCGATTCTACACAGGCAGAGTTTACTGTTAATTATTCAGGACAAGATGGTTTAGCGGATGCAATTTTTATGAAATTGTATGATTCGAACATGTCTGCTAAATTCCAAAATTATGATTACAAAATCAATGGAAATCAGATTATTTTTTCACCAATGAATGCGAAAGGAATTCCTAATTTATGAAGAAATTAATAATAATGACAATGGCTGTAATTTTTACAGCCATTGCTGCACATTCTCAGGAATTAAATGTTTATCCTATTCCTGCGGTTTTTACAAGCAAAAATATAGATGATAAAACTTTTAACAAAGTTTTGGAAAAACATAGAGAGTCGTTTGTTAATAAATATTTGAATCAATTTCATAAATATTTTCCAAATGCAAACAGCGAAATTTCCGAAAAAACAAAATATAAAACTTTTGCAGCTTACGTCCATGTACCGAGAGTTTCTCAATATTATGTAAAAAAATCAGATAAACTGTTGGATATTTATTTGCCGTTAACGATGAGTATTAATTTTGTTAATATGGCTACGGGTGAAACTTTATATTCTTATCCTGTTACTAATTATTTTAAATATGAAACACTTGCAGAATCAAATTTAGAAAAAAGAAAAGAAAAAATTTCGGAATTATATAATAAAAACTATGAGCAGACTTTGGAAGAAATAGTTAAACAGGCGAGTATAGATTTTAAACCGTTTGATATTAATACCAAAATTACCGATACATACAGACAGCTTTATATTTTAGACAAAGGGCTTGAAAGCGGTATTGCAAAGGGAGATTTGCTTACAGATGAAAATGTCAACCAAATTTCCGTTATTTATTCTGACTTAAATTATTCTGTTGCGGAAAAAGTTTTAGGTAAACCGTCAGGAAACAGCAATTTTAGTAAATTTGCCAATACTAATATTACTCAATTGAAGAAGCCAAAAATTCTTTTTATTAATGATTTTGCAAATGAAAAATTATATAATATATTTGCAACATCTTTGGGAACCAATGCAGAATTTTCATTAATGACAACTGATAAAACGTATTATGATATGCAATCTGCATTAGTGTCACTCAATATGGATTTCAAAAGTATGAATGCTTATAACAGAACAATGCCTGATTACTTTTTGAAACTGTATTTTACTCCGCCGGCTTATGCTCAATATAAATCAAATAAAGCATATTTTAATACTGATAAATATTCAATGCTTGCTTGCGGGATAATTTTTGATAAAGCAGGAAGAATTGTTTACTCACACTGTTCTGATGACGAAATAACTAACAAAGTAGTGGGTGATTTCCGATTTAATGATGAAGCTAATATGGAAATTTTAGCTAAAAATTTGTTGAATAAATTAGCATTATCAATGCAGAAAGAAATTCAATTTAAAGATATACAATTTAAAATATCTAAAACAGATAATCAATATATAACATTAGTAGATTCCAATGGCTTTTTAAAGGTCGGTAATGTTATAACGGTATTCAAAAAGATAAAAACCGAAAAATCAGGAAAACAAATTCTTGTACCAACCTGGGACTATCGAGTCGTTTCCGTAAATAACGGCACTGCAGAATGCAAAATGAGTAAACCTTATATTGACGGTATTGATTACCCAAGTAAAAGAGATATTGTTCATATGACAACAATGACCAGAAGTGCAAATAAAGCAAATATGTTTAATTATTATCCTGATAAAGTAGAAGTTGATGGAAATGAAGTTAAAATTACAAATTTTGAAAAAATAGCATTTGGTGCATTAGCGTCAAGTTTAAAAGCTCCGATTGCCATCCATCCTTCAGAATTTCAAGAACAGGTAGATGAATTAAATTCTTTGGGATTTAAAAATAAAATTTCTATTCCGGAAAATAACAGTAATCTTTCAATAAAGGTTGTTTATAAAGTAAATTTGAAATCAGAAGAAACAAAAGGTACTGTACTAAAACAACAGTATGATGTAATTGTTGGTATAGTTAGTAAAAATAGTGAAGATGTTATTAAACAGGATGGTTTAATGCAAACCGTAACTATAATTGTACCGACTGAAAATAATAAGAGGATAATTGAAAATGAATTAATGAAATATATTTATCCGTTAATTCAACAAGTCGCATCGAAGTTCTAAATTTGCCATAATAAAATCCTTTCTGGTTCTGTATTTACATACATCGCTCGAAAGGATTTTATTTTAAGTGTTTGAACACATTTCGAGCCAACATTTGCTTCTGTTTCAATTAAATTTATTTCAAATTCGAGTTCTTCACTGCTCTTACATAATCAGGAAGAGGTAATCTTAATAATTTTGCTTTTTTTCTAATGTTTTCTTTAAATCATTCGGGATTCTCAGGCTAAATTGTTCTGTATTTGAATGCATATTATTCATATAATAAGGCTAATTATTTAAAAATCCATTTGGGACTAGGGCTTTGGTGAACAGAGAATTTCAATAAAAATAAGCATTAAAAAATAGAGAATTTTGATAAAATAAATTCTCTGCTTGTTTTTTATTATTTTTATTCGACGGCACAAACCTAATAATAACACCGCATTCCGCGTTTTCTGCTTTATTAAATTTAAGAAAAAGTCATAAACTGGAGCGAACAGTCCACCCAGCAACAGGCTCTGTTTACTTTCCCTGATAATAACGAATTTACTGGGAATTCTTAAAATTTTACAGCGATTTATTCAAAATTACATTGTAAAACTCGAGATATATCAACTATTTTTTATCACAATTCCCTAAAATATAAAACAGGGAATTTGCAGGGAAATTTGTAATTATTAATTTATCTTAAAATTTAAGAATAATTTAAAATTAAATGTATAATAAAAATAAAATGATACTATAAATCTGGGAGTCAGTGTGTTTATATCTAAAGTAAAAGTAGAAAATTTTAGAAATTTAGAAAATTTTGAAATAAATTTAAATAAAGGACTTAATGTAATCTTAGGTGAAAATAATGTTGGAAAAACTAATTTAGTTTCAGCATTAAGAATAGCTTTGAACTGTTTTTTTGATCCTGTTGAACCAATTAACTTATCAAAAGATGATATATATATAAACGGTGAAGGAAAACAAGATTTTTCTAAACCAATTAGAATTACATTAGAATTTAATGGTATTGATTCAGTTCCTTTAGAAGCTGAGTTCCAAAGCATTTTAGCAGATGGCACAACAATATCTCCAAGAACAGCTTATTTAACATTTAATTGGAGTTGGAATGAAAAAAATCAAAGATATACTCGTGGATGGTATGGTGGAATTGGGAATAATTCAGTTGACTCAGACATTTTTCAATCATTACCTATAACTTATTTAGGAGCTTTGAGAGATGCACTCAAACAAATTATTCCAGGTAAGAGAAATTATATTAGTGAATTATTTAATCTAAAAGTGCTAAAAAATCCTGAACATAAAGAAGAACTAGTTGATAAAATTAACAAAGCGAATGAAGAGATGAGTAAATCAACACTTATAAAAGCTGTAGAAAACGATTTGAACGATAATCTTAAAAGAGTATGCGGAGATAAAGCTTTTAAACAAGAGGCTTCTATAAATTCTTCCGAAACATCATTTGAGCAAATTATACAAAATTTAAAAGTTAATTTAAAAGGTAATATTACTGAATTATCGACTAATGGATTAGGTTATAATAATTTACTTTGTATTTCCATAATCATTGCAAAATTATGTATGCAATTGGAAGATTCTGAGAATATTAAAGTACCTTTATTGATTATTGAAGAACCAGAGGCTCATTTACATCCGCAATTACAAGCCTTACTTGCTGAAACATTAGATAACAATTGCTCTAATGACAAAAAAGTTCAAACAATTGTAACATCACATTCAGCAGTTTTATCGCAAAATGTTGAACCTGAATCAATACACCTGATGTATAATACGGGAACAAAAATAAAAAGTTTTAGTCTGATAAATCTAAAAAATACATTTGTGGATAAAAAACTTAGTTGGGGAAAATTCAAAAGATTTGTTGATATTACAAAAGCTACAATGTTTTTTGCCAAAGGTATTATATTTGTTGAAGGGATTACCGAAGCAATGCTTATAAATAAACTTGCTACTGAAATGGGATATAATTTAAAAGAGCACGGTGTTTCTATTATTCCATGTGGTGTAGAGTTTAAAGAAATAGCAGAATTATATACTAGTGATGGTATAAATATTCCAGTATCAATAATTACTGATTCTGATCCAGAAACCCAAAAAGATGATAAAGATAAAATTATAGGTTTAAAAAACAAAGAAAAATGTGCCAGAGTTAAAAATTTAATAGAAAATTATGATAATAAAAATAGCCTTCAAATATTTACGTCTGATGTAACATTAGAGTATGAACTTGCAAAAGCTAATATAAATGATTTAGAACCTATATTGGTGGCTTGGGAACAAATCCATCCAAATAAAGGTTCTAAATTAAGAGAATTAATAAATAATGAAACAGAAAATCAAAAAAAAATTAAAGCAATTTGGTTAGACATTTGTACTACTTCTAAAAATTCTAAATGCGAATTTATGGAACAATTACTAATGCAAATTGAAGAAAATTCTTTAAAAATAGAATGTCCTATTTACATCAAACAGGCTATAGAACATGTGATAGGAGAATATGGAGAACATTAGTAATTATCCAAATGATGAACAAAAATCTATTATTGATGCTGTTACAAACTCAAAAGAACAAACTATTCTTGTAAACGCTTGCCCTGGTAGTGGTAAAACAACTCTTTTAGTCGATATTTTTCAAAAGTGCATTAAAAATTGGGAGTTACATGGAGGAATTGCTTGTTTATCGTTTACAAATGTTGCCCAAGAAAAAATTAAAAAAGATTATGGAAATATTCTTCCTAATAAGCATTTCGTTGGAACTTTTGATTCTTTTATTTATACTTACATTATCAGACCATATGGTCATTTACTTGGCTATTTATCAACAGACAAACTTTATATTATTGAAGATAAAAATTATAACTCATTTTTACAAAAAAATAACGTTTATTGTGCAAAGGACAGTAATGATGAATCAATTAAAAAATCAATTTTAGACTTAGAATTTATTGGCGAAAACTCGAATTTTCCAAGAGTTTCATATGATAAAGGAAAATTTATAAATAAGTGGACTTGGGAAAATCATGTAAAAAAAGCAAAAGAAGATTGCTGGCAAAAAGGAATTATTAATTATTCAGATCTTAAATACCTTACACTACAATTATTAAGACATCCTGAGTTCGGCTCGCACATTCTTGAAGTATTAAATTATAAATTCCCATATATTTTTGTTGATGAAATTCAAGATACAGGTTATTTTTTAGAAGAAGTTCTATTATTTTTAATGAAAAACTCAACGAAAAACTTCCTCATAGGAGATTCAGATCAATCTATTTATAGCTTTATAGGAGCAGAAGCTAGAATATTTAAAATATTAAAAGAACAAGGAATAATTGAATATTCTTTAACTAACAATTTCCGGAGTTGTTCCAATATTACAAAATTAATTTCAACCTTTTCTCAAAAAGGAAAAACTATAAATTCTGTAAAAAGTTATAAAGGTAATAATACTTTAATTATTCACAATCATTCTAAAAATTTAGATAATAAATTTAAAGAAGAAGTAGCAAAATTAATTTCAAATAATGGTTCTTTTGCAATTCTTGCAAGACGTAATAGTATATGTAATAAATTTCGTTATACCAAATATAATGAATGTCCTGTACAAAGTCATTTAGCAAAACAAATAAATTATATTTTGCATAATTATTTTAATGTAGATAAAAGTAAAGCCTATAAGCAATTTGAAAAATGTATATCACATCTGTTATTTGAAACTAATCAAGATTATGAGTTACAAGAATTATTGATGAAGCATAATATCAGTAAAAGTACATGGAAAAAAGATTTATATTTGTTAATTATAGAGTTATATGAAGTAAAAGAAAATGAAACTTGGAATGATTGGATGAGCAGAATTAATAATTTATTGCTTGATATATCAAAGAAATATGGTCTATACCATAAAAGTTTTAACAAAAAATTATCTAAAGATAATAAAAAAGGGATTATTAAAAGAAATCTAAAACTTAAACAAGAAAATTTATGGTGGAAAAATATTACAAGAATAGATACTATTCATGGAGTTAAAGGTGAAGAATTTGAGACTTGCTTGATATATTGTGAGAAACCTAGTGCTAAATCTTATGAACAATGCCCATCAGAAACGTGGTGGGATAGTGGAGAAGAACAAAGAATAATATTTGTTGCTTTATCTAGAGCGAAAAAAGATTTGATACTTTGTATTCATAAGAATACTTATGATAATATCAATAAAGATTTACAAAAGAAAAAATTGTTTGAATTTTTTGACAATATTATAGAAATATAGGTAATGAATTTATGTGTATATATTATAACAACAAAGAAAATCTAACTTACACGGGTCAAGAACATATTTTTCCAGCTTCTATAGGTGGTATTGAAAAGCTACCTATAGGTTATGTGTCAGATCAAGCTAATAATTATTTTTCAAGACTTGAACAAGAATTATTAAAATATTCAATGGTTTCAATGTCAAGAGAAATTTATGGGCCAGGAAAGAGGGGGACAAATAAAATAGGAGAAGTTAATGTTTGCGTAATGAATGATGAGCAAAATAATTATAAATTAGGATATCTTTTTAAAGGTAAACCTTATACAATACCACATATAAATGTAAATATAAAAACAGGTAAAGTAGAGCTTTCTATAGATAAAAAAGAAGGGAGTGAATATTTAAATATTTTTCTTCAAAAATTAGAAAATTTTAAAGAAAAGTTTGTCTATATAGAATATAATGATATTCCTCAAGATGAAATATTAATAGGATACTATCAAAATAAATATTTTATAGCTTCTTCATATGAAAAAATAGAAATATCAAAAATAAAAAATATTATTGATATGTTTTTACAGTCAATAAACAAAAATGCAAAGTTTGAAAATAATAAATCCCAAGTTTGTGTAAAAAATACAATGACAATCTCAAAGGATAATGTTAAAGTATATGCAAAAATTGCCTTTAATGTTTTAGCGAAATATAAAGGAAAAGAATTTGTTCTAAATCCGGCATTTGATAATTTGAGAAAATGGATTATTGGCGAAAAAGATTTGAATATCAACTGTTTCCCAAACAGAAATAGTAATTTAAATTTTCTTATTTCAGATTTAACTGGACATTATTGCATTATAACAGATATTAACGGATATATTTTTGCAGAAGTAAGTATTTATGGTTGGAAGCATGTCTTTAAACTAGGAAAAAATCCTGGAGAAAAATTTATAATGCCTTTAGGTTTTTTGTGTGACTTTAAAAATAAAAAGGAATATACTTTAGAAGAATTCTTTTCAACGTTTGCTAAAACCCAATATTAACAGAGGGATATTCATATGAGTTAACAATTTTTAATTCATTTTTCTGTTTCCAAAAGTTATAATCTTTATTTAAATTGTAATAATGACTTCTATCTTCCCTTGTCCATTTTTTACAGTCTAATAATATATAATCTTGATCCGCATATATATGATGTTTTGGAGAATTAATTGCTATCCCAACTATTTTCTTAAGAAAAGAATGTTTATTTTTTAAAGTCCCGCATGCTATATTCAACATTTGTCTTCTTTTTGGTCTCACGACTGTTTCATAATCGTCTTGTTCATTGTATTTTATTTGTAGAAATACATATGCAGATTTGTTATCTTCAGACATTATAAGACGTACTTGCCTTGTATAATCATCTGCTATTTCCGGGAAATAATTAACAGATTGAATTATTCCATTGCTAAGTATTCGTCTGTAGAATCTTGACTCTTTTGCCATCTCTTTTTATAGGACTACTCTCTTGAAAAACGTCTATATTCCCAGTTAATTCACCGTTTAATGCATATTCACAAAGTTGTTGTAGATATTCATCCCATAGGTATGAAGATTTATCTAAAATTTTCTTTTCTTTATATTCATAAGAATTCGAAAAATTTTTCCAAATCATATTTTCAAAATCTACTATTAAATCTTTATTTTCGTCTTTTAAAATATAATGTTTTCCTGTTTCAGGTTCAATAGTTCTTAAATATTGTCCCATAACATCTTCTTCACCAGTATATGTTACAATTTTACTAAGTTTTATTGCTTTTTCTTTTTCTTTCAGGTAACTGATAAAATCTGTAATTGTGTCTAACTCTTTTAATAAAATTTCAAGGTTTGCAGAGTCTAATATATGATAAATAGGAGATTTAGGTAATTCTACGAAATATTGAACATCTTCAAAATGATTATTATCAGAATATTTTATTCCAAGGCTTCCAGAAGTGTTACCTGGTATGTTAGCGATACTATCTGAAATCCCATGTGCAACTACAATTCGGTATATTTTAAATTTCATTTTTGAATTTATTGGAATAATCGTATTACAGTTTTTATTTAAATATATTTGATCTGGATGATTCTTTATCCATTTTTCAGCTCCATTGATTTGAGTTATAGATTCATCAATAGCTTTTCTTTTCCATCTTTGCCAGCCAGCAAGACCTTTATTTTCATTATATTTAATATTTTTAACAGAAAAAACAATTATATTATTATCAAAAACAACTAAGACATCGCATAATTCTTTCCAAAGTTCCTTATATGGATTAGGAAAAGACCATAGTTTCAAGAAAGCAAGATCACATAAATCTGATAAAGTTTTTTCTGTTGTATTAACAGATATTCCTCTTTCAATTTTTCGACTTTTCAATATTAAAATCTCCCATAAAAAGATAATAATCTACAGTATAGTTTGGCTAACCGCTCTTGAGAAAAATCATTAATTTCCGGATGCCAATTTTTAGGATCTATAAATTCTAAAAGCTTTTCTTTTTTCGATTGTCTATAACATTGATAATAAAAATTATACATTTCAAATGTGGACTTTTGACCTATGTTTTCTTGATGCTTTATGAGTTCATTAATAACACTATTAACTTTATTTGTGGCAAATTCAATATTAGGATTTTCACCATTAAATGTAGAAGGTATTTCGAAGTTTTGCATATCCAAAAATAGTTCTAAGCAATCAATATGTTTTAACTCAAAATCTAATATATCCTTATGGTTTTGGGGGTTTTTATGAAAATCATCAATTTTGAATCCTGTAAAGATATTGTTAGCTTCGTAATCTGTATCGTTAAGATGATAATGGTAATTTATATTGGTTAAAAATAGATATGCCTTTGGAGCAGGCTTTCCTTTAATAGTTAGAGATTGTTCTTTTTGATTTAAAATTTCAGAAACATCATTATACCAATTATTATTATCAGTATTCATTTCAATAAAAATAATTCTTTTTTTATCAGTGGGTTTTAATAATGCTTTATATAAATGATCACCCACTGTTTTAGTAGTTTTATTACCTTGTCGAGCGCCTAAAACATTTTTTTTACTACACATTTTAACTTCAACTGCATATTTTATTCCTGTTTCTTTTACAGTAGCAATATAATCGTGATGTTTAACACTACCATCTTTTTCATTTTCTATAGCAACATCAAAACCGCTATATATCAAATATGAAACAACGTAAGTTTCATAATATGCACCTTGAAACTGGTCAATTTGTTTTAATCTGTTTATCAACTGGGATTGTAACTCAACATTATGAGCTAATAAATATAAATTATAAGATAATCTCAACAGTGCCATCACGGCTCCTATGCAAGGAGTCTTATAAAAACCTCGTGAACTTACTTGTTGGTATGATATAATTTCAATTGTTTTATTATACCAAATACTTAATGGGTGACTAATATTCTCAGGAGCTCTTAACCAGTTTTTATCAAATTTATATTCAAAAAAATATAATAAAAAATCATGGAAAGTTTTACAATTAGTTATTTTAAGAATTTCTCCATTCACATTAATATGTCTTTCCCCATTTGAAATCCAAGATTCTATACTTTTGCCAAAACCTTGTTGTTTTATTTTTCTAAAGTCGGAGTTTTCTACATGTTCATCAAAATATTGAATTAAAGACTTTTCCATAAAATTACTATAACTCAAATCAAATAAAAAGCATACCTTGACAAAATGTCTGCTGCAGAGTACACTATTAATATGGAACAACGAATTATTAAAATTGCTCAAATTGCAAATGACAAAATACCATTTATTGAATGGGTGAATTCGTTGGATAAAACCACAAAAGCCAGAGTTCAAAGTAGATTAACCAGATTATTAGAAAATAATTTTGGGGATCATAAGAAAATCGATAATGAAATATCAGAACTTCGCTTGAAATTTGGCTCCGGTTATCGGATTTATTATACAGAAATTGATAATATAATTATCTTACTTATAAATGGTGGGGATAAATCTACCCAATCAAAGGATATCGAAAAAGCTAAAAGTATACTTCAAGAATGGAGAAACTTACAATGAAAGAATTAAAACATACACTAGATTTAGAAAATTACATAGTTAATGATTTAAAATCTGACGAAGATATTAAATTATATTTGAATGCAAGTTTGAAAGATTATCTTGATGATGGAGATTTTAATTCATTTTATCGTGCATTAGAAATAGTTATTAAAGCCAAAGATACAGTTTCCGGGTTTGCAGAAAAAGTTGGAATGTCCAGAACTCATCTTTATAGTATTTTTAAATCCGAAAAAGAACCTAAATTCTCTACTATTGTTAAAATTTTTCAAGAATTAGGTTATGAATTAGAAGTTGCATAACTATATAAATTATAAATATGATAAAACAAAAGATTTTAAAAATTTTAAATAATATATCGAATAAAAAATATGAATTATCTGAACCTATCAGGGATAAGTATTTAGGTAAATATAATATCGACGCATGTGGATATGGAATTTATGAAGATAATAAAAATTTAAAACGGCAATATAACTCACGTTATTGTTTAATAATTGAATTAACTAAATACAAAAGAAACGGTAAAACTTTAACTACCTTATTAATGAATCCTTCTAATACTTTTCCAAGTTTACCAGACGAAAAATCTAGATTTGACAATACTGTAAGAAATTTAATTATCCTAGCAGATAAAATGAAATTTTCTACTATTGTTGTACTGAACTCTTTTCCTGTTATTTTAAGTAAAGGTGATGAAGCTTCTAAATATTATGAAGAAAATAAAGATATTCCTGAAAACAAACTTAACAATAAATTCGTTAATGAAGTATTGAGCAAAAAATGTAACAATCTTTTATTAGCATGTGGAAATAACGTTAGCGCCAATTTATATAAAAAGTATCTTGAGATTTTAACTTTACCTACAATAAACATGTGGACATATGCACCCAATTTAACTTCAAAAAATAGACCACGACATCTTAGTACACAATCAAAACAAAATCGTAGTTACTATAATAATTTTCAAGAAAATCCATGTTTGTATAAAATTGAATTGTATAATATTAATTCATTAAAAATTATTGAAGGTTGTCAATTACATCCTTGAGATACTGTTTGTAGTAATTTTTCAATTCGACAGGTTTTTTGATTTGAACTTTACCGCCCCATTTGAAAAGTTCATGACAAATTGCATACTTTCCACCACAAGTAAATTTGACCTGAACATTATCATTATCAAGCTGTTTCATCTTTTGTGTCGGGTGAAAATGATAGCTCAAAACATCTTCCGCAACAGATTTATCAAATTCTAGTGTGATGTTAATCGGCTCTTCCTGATAAATCGAAAACGAATTTTTGCAATATTCTGTTAGAGAAAATTTTTCATCTTTCAAATAATATTCATCTAAAATCTCAAGATTAGAGATTTTATCGACTTTATAAAGACGTAAGTTGCTAACATATTCATTAAAGCCGACGAGATAATGTTTGTCGGAAATAATAAGTCCGTAAGGATTAAGTGTGATTCTACGATTGCCTTTACCTGTCGGATAGTCAAATTGCACTTTCTTGTAAGCAATCATTGAATTACGCAACTTCTCCATTGTTTTAGATTTAACCAGTGGTCTTGAATATTGTCGAACCGCAAACCCTTCTGATTCCATTATTGCTTCAATATCTGTTTGAATTGATTGAAATTTCCTTCGAGGGGTTAGAGCCTTAATTTTTTCAATCAATTCATTTATAACCTTTTTTCTGCTTTCATCCTGAGTAAGTTGACTTAAAAACATCAAATTTGCCAATTCCATAGCATTAAAAGAAATCAAGAAATTCATTGTACCTTTGACAAATCGCCAGCGTTTTTTCTTATCAGAAGTTGGGACTTCTTCAACTTTTTCAGGAAACATGTCAAACAATAATGACTTCATTCTTTCTGCTGACCTCCGTGAACATTCAAAATGCTCCTGAATATCATCAATACATAACCCGCAATAACTGTTTTGAAACATCATTGCAAGTTCTATTATTTCTTCTGCTTTATTTAATCGTGACATTTTACCCTCTGATAAAGTAATTCTATAATAATATAATAAAACAAAACTGCGTCATTTCATGACGCAGTTTAATAGATTTTGTTTTTAATTTTTGTTATAACCAAAAATTTTGCTACAAAGAGTTTCTTTCCACCAAGACTCTCTTTCTAAAATAATTTTATCATCAACTTTAGCATTATAATTTTCAAGAATTGAATATTGAAAATATTGTTTTACATAATCAAATCCTTTTTCATTAATAAGTTCTATCAAACCAATATTTCCGCCATGCCCATTGCATATATAATTTTGCCATCTTTGTAATCCGCTTAATAATTGTTTCAAGTTGAAAATAAGTTAATCTTACTTTGTCATAACCTGGAAAATCTTCACCATCAAATTGTGTTGGCAAAACTTGATTAAGAATCAACCTATCAGAGATATTATTGTAATAACAACATTGGGTTTGATGTTCTTTGTGATAAGTTACAATTATTCTTCCAAAAAATTCTTTATATTCGTCAAGTTCTTGACCAGCATAATTAACAGCATTTTTAACATTAAATTCTTCTGTAACTTTTTTAATAGTTGTTAGTAACCATTTATCATTTGCAAGTTTTAAGAAACAAATTGCGATATCACCTACATTAAAATATCTTTTATCTGTTCGCCAAAATAACCAGTCATTATTAATTTCATCAGGATTAGCTTTATATAATTCCATTGGATTATCCTGTCCATTATATTGGTTAAATTTTACTTTTACTTTTGTACTAAATTCCCGCTCTAAAATATGTAATAAATTTTCTAATAAAATCTCTTTCATATATTTCCTTTCTTTTATTTAATAGGTGTTGAACCTACTTGTGAACCTTTTTCATTGTAAAGCCAAATTTTACCACTTCTTTTTATACTAATTGTTGTTGAGGTAAAACCGACTAATTCTCCGCCAGCAAGTCCAAGAATTTTTAACTTGTGACCCTTTTCATCAAATATATGTGCTTGACCAGCACTCACCGTTACATTTGCTATTGCCATAATTAACTCCTTTCGTTTTATTATAAATTTTCTTCAATTATTCTTATTATTTCATGTTGATTTTCATCAAGATGTTTTATATCTTTTTCAATCTGCTCAACAATATTTTCATAAGATATATCGCTTAAGTTGTATTCACCAAAGTATTTATCAATATAAAAATACCGATATATAAAACCCGGAGCATAGCCACAAAAATTTTCATAAATTCTGGTTTTGCGCGGATTCATAGTATTTCGAAACCAATAATCATTCACAACAATTTGGGTAGCTATTATTTCTCTCTGTTTGTTTGTTTTATCGGATGTATCACTCCATAATATATTCATAAAATACCGATATTGGTTATTTTCAATCTGAATACCTATATTAAAACCATATTCAGAAAAATTTTTCACAATATCAATAGTTCCTTTTTTATTGTGAAAACTAAAACCAATGTCCCAGTCTGTTCGGTTAAACTTTTGTTTAATATAGTTTGCAAATTCGGAAGTTCTCCATTTTACATAAATGTCTTTTAACCCAATTTCATCAAGTTTATTATTTTCATAAAAATCATATTTTTGTGAAGATGTTTTTGGAAATGCTTTTGTAATTTTAGTTATAACAGATATATAGTCTTCAATTATATATTTGTCATAATCATTTTTGTACGAAAATTTACCTTTCATTTTTTCAGCAAGCTCAGAATAATTAAGATAACCCCATCCTTTCGGTAACTCAAATTTTGGTGCTAATGATAAAAGTATAAATTTTGTATTTTTATCAACAAAACATTCTTGATATCTTTTTAATTGCTCTTTTGTCGTAAATGACTTAAGTTTATTTTCAATTACTATATATTCTGTATTATCTCCATTTTTTACAGTAACTATCATATCAAGTATATTGTTTTTGCCATAGTTTACCTGTGTGTCAACTTTTATTTCAACTTTATCAATATAATGTACGCCAGTTAAAATTTCTAAGAATTCGTGTTTATAATTATTTCCTAACCAAGACAAAAAACAGGTATGAAAGTTTTCTAAAGAACACATAGACATGTTGTATATTGGAGAATTCAGTAAATTCCATTCTCTTTCCTTAGTAATCATAATTAACTCCTTTCGTTTTAACAACACTTTAGCATAAGTCTATGTCATTTCCTGACGTAACAATTTTTGCTCATTAGACTGTAAGTCTATACTGTATTGTCTTGAGTATAGCACAATTAAGGTATGAATAGTGATATCTGCAAGCAGTTTGCAACAAAACTACAAGAAATAAGAGAAGCAAAAAAGTTTACTAAAAGTAAGTTATCGGAACTTGCCGATGTAGATATTTCATATATTGGAAAAATCGAGCGAGGAGAGAAATTCCCTAACCTCAAAACGATTGCAAAACTTGCAGAAGCATTAGAAATACCTGTTAAAGATTTGTTTGATTTTTAATAAATATATTTAATCTTTATAATTATTACTTTGTCTGTAATCTTTTCCATTAAGAGTTATCAAGATATGATTTTCTACAACCCTGCTTTGAATTGCAGTACCTTTTTATCATTATTTATTCTTAAATCTTTTATTAAAAATTTTTCTTCCAGCATCTGAAAGGTTCAAATTTTTTAACCGATTATAACCAATTCTTCTGTCACAAGTTTTTAAAATATTCGCAATTCCAGCTTTGTCTTGATAATCAAATAATTCATCTTTTGGTAAATCTAGGTATTTTAAAATTGATTGTATTGGAAATTCTATAACTTCAAATTCGCCATTCTCTGTCAAGAAATGTCCCCAAGTGTAGTTTTCATCAATAGGTTGTTGGGTATCATCAGGAAATCTCCATATAATTTTTTTATCAAGTTTTATATGAAAAAGTTTTATACGAATCTCACTTCGTTGAGTCTTTTTTCGATACCGAGCATTATTAAAAGTTATATTAAGATTAGGTACAACAATATTTGCTAACCGCTTTTTTAATTACAACTAAAATCCTGATACATTTCTTTGATTTTATTTGCAAGTGCAAACATATCAAGTTTAAACCTTTGAACATTCACAACGTAAAAAAGATTATCTTTATATTTTGCAGTAATACAAACCGAATAATCATTATCTTTCCCATCTTTTAAGGCAATATCCCAACTTTGAAAAGTTTTGGCTCCAGTTGGATAACAATCAAAAAATCCAAAATCATCAAAGTTTATCACATTACCTTTTGCAGGTATTGGATTCTGTTGATACTGTGCAGAAAAGTTATAATTTGACATTAGTTTTCGTTGATTATCAAGAATATCCAAAGGTTCTAGAGCAGGATTTAATGCTTCTCCTGCTTTACGACCAACAGTTTTACCGTTTGAAAGTTCAAAACATTCATCGTATTCTGCTATTGCAGGGAGTGACAGTAAATCCCAACCATCTTGTTTAAGCAAATGACCGGTTAAATCATCAATATGTAAGCGTTGCATAACGACAATAATTACACCGTTAACTTTATCGTTTAATCTTGAAATCAGTGTATTGTCATACCAATTATTAACATTATTTCGTTTTACTTCAGATTGGGCATCATCTGCTTTTATAGGGTCGTCAAGTATTATCCAATTCCCGCCAAAACCTGTTAATGATCCGTCAACAGATGTTGCAAATCTATATCCGTTAAAAGTTGTTTCAAACATATTTTCAGTATTTTTATTACCTAAACGGGTTTTAAAAACTTGTTTATAAAATTCAGTTTCCATAAGCTGTCTGGTTTTTCGTGACAAATCATTAGCAAGAGTTTGTGCATAACTAGCACAGATAATTCTTTCAGATGGTGAGTGTCCAAGAATATAAGCCGGAAATGTTATAGAAGCTATGTGAGATTTTAAATTTCTTGGCGGAAGATTTATTATTAATCGTTTAATTTTGCCGTCTAAACACTGCTGCAACTTATCACATATAAGTTCTAAGTGCCAATTCCCTTTAAATTTCTGCGAACCATCAATTTCATAAAATGATTTTTGCATAAACGCATAAAGATCATTCCTGCAAGCAGCATATAAAATTCCCTTGTTATTCATGATTTAATCTCCTTTGTATATAATCTTCCAAAATCTGAGCATCCTGCGGTGTTAATTCTTCTTCAAAATCTTTTGTTATCTTAGTTTCTCCGGCTAAGATAGGAGTAAGAATTTTTATCGCAGAAACTTTCCCGCTGAGTGAATCTGCGATCAGTCGTTTAGCTAATGCACGCTTTTTTGTGATTTTCTTTAATTTCCCGTTTTCTTGAATAGTAATAACTTCATTCATTTCATCCATGACATCTTCAGCAAAGTTATTATTCTTTTTAGGACGTCCTTTCGGGTTTCCTGACTGCCCTGGTTTAAATTGGTGTTCACGAGGCGGGTGTTTATAGCCCACCTCGTATTTCTGCAAATCCTTATTCGACATCACAAACCTCCTCAAGTTCAACTAACTCGGCAGTTTTACCTGTAAGATGCTCCCAACGATATAAAATCACATCACAATATTTAGGTTCAAGTTCTATAATTCTCGCCCTTCGTTTGGTACGTTCTGCTGCAATTAAAGTTGAACCGGAACCACCAAAAGAATCAAGTACAATTCCGTTTGGCGAAGAACAGTCTAAAAGTGCATCCATAATCATTGGAACGGGTTTAGCTGTCGGGTGTAATTTTACTAAAGTTTTAGCTTGCGGATTGCTGGCATGCATTCCTTTATATTTCCAAACATTTGTACGATATCTTCTGTGAACCCCAAGTTCGACATTATTTATATGAGGTTGCCATTTTTGAATACAAAAATAAATTCATGCTGAGAACGATATAGTGACCCCATACCACCCACCTGTGCCTTTATCCCAAACGCAAATATTTTTGAGCGAAGAATAGACTTTGCCACCAGTATCAAGCATTTCACTAACATGACGCCAATCCATACATTGATAATGTATAGAACCGTCAATAGAATATTTTGCTTGCAAACTCATTGCAGTTTTGAGAAAATCAGTAAATTCATCTTTTTTCATTTCGCCGGAAGCAAGCTCAAATTCTTCATGTTGTTTTTGCTTGGTAACATTCCCTTTAATTTTGACGTTATAAGGCGGATCTGTAAAAACAATCTGTGCTTGCTCATTTTTCAAAAGTTTTTTGTAACTGTTTTCTTCTAATGAATTCCCGCAATAGAGCAAATGCTCGCCAAGTTTCCAAAGTTCACCACGATTTACTCGTTTTGGAATATCAACTACATTTGCTAAAAATTCCATATCAGGATCTGCTTTTGACGCTTCTTTTACACTCTCAAGCGCTTCCGGATTTAGTATTAAGTCGAGTTGAGGAATATCAAAGCCTGTAACAGTAGCATCAAATCCAATCTCAGGTTCAAGATTCATTAGAAAATCTAATTCAATTTTCAAGATTTCATTGTCCCAACCGGCTTCCTCGGCGAGTTTATTGTCAGCAATAATATAAGCTCTAATTTGCTCCTGACTCATGTGGCTTAAACAAATGGTTGGGATTTCAGTTAGTCCTAATTCCCTTGCTGCCAGGACCCTGCCATGTCCTGCAACGATAATGTTTTCTGCATCAATAAGTACAGGATTATTAAATCCTAACTTTTCGATACTCTGTGCAATTTTATGCAATTGCTTTTTACTGTGTGTTCTTGAATTCTTTGGGTTGAGTTTTAACTCTGTAGGATTCAAGTAACGAATTTCCAAATTCTCTTGTTGAGTTTTCATATTTTTCTCCTTTTATTTTTTCTACGGATTACAAATGCATCCATATAAAAATTAGGAAAAAGTTTTCGACATTAGAAAGTAAAAATTTAAAGGAAGCCAAAACATACTATATGAGTGCATTTTGATACGAATTATGTCAATGGACTTGATTTAACCTGCAACAAGAGCGATTAATGTGAGTATAGATAACTTAAAAACACTAACAACAAAGGAACTTCAAACCAAATGGCAGGAAATTTTTAAAATACCTGCGCCAAAAGGTTATACTAAGTCATTCTTAATCAAAGAGATAGAATGGCATTATAAATACGGAAAATTATCAGACGAACTTAAAAAAAGATTAGATAAACTTGTCGAACACTATTCCGCAACAAAAACAATAGATACCAAGAAAATCAAAAAACTTGAGGTTACTATCGGAACTAAATTTATTCGAGAATTTAAAGGTGAAAAATATGAAGTTGTTGCAGTCAATGGAGGTTTTAATTTTAACGGTAAATTATACAAAACCCTTTCCGCTGTTGCAAATGTAATAACCGGCACACATTGGAATGGTAAGAAATTTTTCGGAGTGGCATAATGGATAAAAAAATCAGATGTGCGATTTATACAAGAAAATCCTCCGAAGAAGGTTTGGAACAAGATTTTAATTCACTTGATGCACAGCGTGAAGCTTGCGAGGCTTACATAAAATCTCAAATGCACGAAGGTTGGGTTTTGTTAGATAAGCAATACAATGACGGTGGTTTTTCAGGTGGAACAATGGAACGACCTGCCTTTAAAGAACTTTTAAAAGATATAGAAAACGATAAAATCGATATCGTTGTTGTTTATAAGGTTGACCGTTTAACCCGTTCATTGATGGATTTTTCAAAAATTATTGATGTATTTGACAGGCATGAAACTTCTTTTGTGTCTATAACTCAACAGTTTAATACCACAACTTCAATGGGGCGATTAACATTAAAGATCCTCTTATCTTTTGCACAGTTTGAACGAGAGGTTACATGTGAGAGAATTCGAGATAAAATCGCTGCTTCCAAGAAAAAAGGAATGTGGATGGGAGGAAAAGTCCCGCTTGGTTATTTAAAAGAAGATAAAAAACTGATTATTCATAATGAGGATGCTCAAAAAAGTTCAAATGCTTTTTGACAAATATCTTGAATTAAAAAGTGTACCAAAATTGGTGCAATATCTGAAAGAGAACGAAATCAAGACAAAAACCGATAAATATTTTTCAAAAGGTCAATTGTATCATTTGCTTTCTAATAAGGTTTATATCGGCAAAATTACGCATAAAGATAAAATTTATGACGGAGAGCATGAAGCTATTATTTGTGATGAAATTTTTGAGAAAGTGCAAAAGTTATTGTATGAAAATAAAGTTGATAAAACTTGCGGGGTTAAATCTTCTTCTAATTCACTTCTTGCAGGCTTAATTTATGACGATTTGGGAAATAAAATGACACCGAGTCATAGCAATAATCATGGCAGAAGATATCGTTACTATATAAGCAGAGCTTTGAAAAACAATGAAGAAACAGGCTCTGTTTCAAAAGTTCCCGCAGGTGAAGTTGAGCAATTTATAGTCGAAACAACAAAAGAATTTTTAAAAGACAAAGAACAAATTCAAAATATTGTTTCAGAGTACAAAATTAGGAAACAAAACAAATTGATTTATACGGCACAAAATATTCAAGATTATTCTGAACCGAAACTTATAAGGACAATTATTCACAAAATTATGGTTTCAAAAAATTTGATTGAAATAACATATAATGGAGCATCAATAAAGAAAGTTTTGAACGCTTTAGCTAATAATCAAGAAATTGTTATTTCTGATAAAAGTGAAGAATTGACTCCGATTGTAACTTCAAAAAATATAAAAATTACACAGCCGTCACGAAACGATAATATTTTAATTTTGAATGCTAAAGAATATGATACGTCCGCTCCAAATCCGTATCTTGTAAATGCAATAGTAAAAAGTTTTTATTATCATAAGCAAATTCAAACAGGTAAAACTATTGAAGATTTGCAAGCAGAAGAAGGTTTAAAGGATTCCAAATACATCCGCAATATTCTAAATCTAAAATACATTTCCCCTAAACTAACCGAACAAATTTTAAATGGAACCCAGCCAAAAGAATTGAGTTTGCAGAAATTGATTAATTTAAAATAAGCGTTATAAAAATATATAACGCTTATTTTTTTATATGTTTTAACGACTGCGATAATATCCTTTAACTTCTGTACCATCAGAACGAGTATAAGAATTTACATAAATTAAATTTCCTGTATGGACTTGTTGTCTTGCTTGAGCATCAGACATAATTTTACCAGCTGTGACTTGTTGATTAATAAAATTCTCTAATCTTTCAAATTCATTAGTAGACATTTGACCGATTTCTTCGTTTGTAAACACTCTATTATTATCAATATCTTTAAAATCAATATCCATGTTAATCTGCCCTTCTAAATAATTTGGCTTAAATTCAATAGCATCTTCCAAGTTGCCCATTGTTTCTATAAAATGTTTTTGCGAAGGTTTTGTTCCTCCTAAATAATCCCCTTCTGGACTTTTCGTTATATATTCACTACCTTTACCATACCCAATGACATAAGTCTTTCCCAATTGATTTCTTAAATTAAGATTATAGGTACTATCATCAACATTTCCGTAATTTCTTATGTTGTCTAAGTTATCTCTAACATTTCCTTGTAAAATATCCCTTACACCATAAGCGTTAAAAGTGACAGTTTCATGACCAGTTTTATTCGACATTAATTGTGCTAAACTGCCACCTAATGAATGTCCTGTAAAAATAATTTCTTGATTTGGAAAATCTTTTCTAACTTTTTCATAAAATTTTTGGGCATCTACATATTGATTTGGAAGTTTTTTCATTGCCAAGTGTCCAATATCTTCTTTAACAAAATCATTTACAAATTCATCTGTTCCTCTCATTGCTATTACAACTTTTCCATCTTTGTAAAATGCTTCTCCATGAAAGCCACTTTTTTTGTCATATTCTGAAACTTTAATCCAGTCTTTTGGAATTGATTTTTCGTTTCCTTTGTAAACGCCTTGAGCAAGAGCTTTAATTTCATTGTCAAATTTTGTTGTTTCAATTTTTGTCATAGTTGTTTTTCCTTTCATTTTTTTGTAGTATTAACTTATGTTTTTAGATAAATTTAGAAATCGTTATAGTTTTAACTTTTTATCTGTATGTGGATGGTTAATATTTGTTTTGTTTTGTATTTACACTTGTCCAGAATTGTTTATTACTTACATAATTGGTAACACAGAACACGGTTGGGGTATTGGAGTTACATTTTTAGGATTATTAGCAATTAGTATTTTATTTTATTTAATTACATTTTTTATATATGTATTTGAAATTGTTAGTTGGAAAAGAATAACCAATGAAAAATTTTTGGATAACAAATATATAAAAATAATCCAATATTTAGGAATAATTTTTGCATTTTTACCAATAATAATGGTTTTATTATTATTGGTATTTATTTTTTTGAGTTAATTTTCTCTATTAAAATAAACAAAAATTTCTTTGTAATGGAATAATTACAGCATTACAAAGTATCGGCATAATAGCATTTATGCTAATTGCCATATTTGATCTGTTTATGTTTGGTTTAGAATATATAGAACCCATTTTTTATAATCTAAAAATTTAATTTATTTTTTTGCTATTTATATTTACCTCCTTTAAAAGTTAAATTATATTTGACTAGTGTAATTTGTTATTTATATTGTTCATATATTCGACTTCTATTTCAATAAATTTTTGTTGGAGTTTTTCTGTTTCTTCAATTGCGTAGGATGCCATTGCAGTTATTTCCTTTAGCATTTTAATTTTTTCTTCAAAATGAATTTCAATAG
>CAOJDT010000009.1 GCA_948433295.1 uncultured bacterium | reverse complement strand
TCCATATCAGTACAATATCCGAAACCCCAAACTCTCCGAAAACTTTAATAGTTAACGGAAAACCAATTTTCGAAAGGGATGATAATCTTCCCATCTTTTCTTTTATCGCGAAGATTACAAAGAAAATCTACAACATGAAGGATAATGATTTAAAAATTGACGCAAATTATATGAAAAGCTACTATGCGGATGAGGCGTTGCTTTTTGGAAACAAAATGTCAACACTGTTGAATAAAAATGCGCCTGATTGCCTGGCGGAATTCCATCACCCTACTCCAATAAAAGGGATTTCCGAATTAATAAATAATCAAATTCAAGATATGATGAATAAATATTTCAATATAATATAAATAACAACAAAAAGAGCCTTTAAAAAAAGGCTCTTTTTTATTTCTATAACGAATTATACTCCTCTCTGAGCAATTCTATTTCACTCTGGTATTTTTCAAGAAACGGAACACCGTCGTCATCATTGCCGCCTTCCCGCATTGCCCTAATGCATTTCAAATCCAAGGCATCAAGTTCTTTTTGAATCTCTGCTTTTCTGGCTTCGTTTTGTTCTTTGGATTTTCTTGTCAAATAAGCTTCGGTTTGAGATATATCCACAAGAATACCGTTTTCTACCTTAAATCTGTCACGCTCTGCATAAAAATCATCAACAGTAACCCCTGACAATTCTTTGGCTTCATTCGGATAGCTCCAGGCCGAGTTAACTCTGTCTCCAAATTCGTACAGTTTGCTATCTTTTATTACATAAAACATTAAACTTCTCCTTCCATTGGTATAAAGTACATTCTGGCAATATAATAGTGACCTTCACCTTTATACGTGTCACCTTTTTTGACTATAAAACAAGCACAAGACCCTGCCTGGTCTCCGTTTCTTACCCAGTTAGTATAGAAACTCTTACCATTAATTATTAATCGCTGCCAGGCTCCCACTTGTCCTACAGAGGTACAATACACCCACCCGTTTTTTTGAGCAGTATATGTACCGCCCCATTGCAAATCGACAGAATTAGTATAATCAGGAGCAATCCAGTTCATAACACTGAGTCTGTCAGTAGTAGTAAGCAATCGAACAGGTTTAACGATTTCTCCTACTGTAATTACTGCATCGTTAATTGTATATAATGCAATTACAAGCGCGCTAATCTCTTGCCACTCTGACATATCACCATTATAAAGATACATTTTATTTTCAGTAGGTTTATACCAGAGTCCGAATTTCTTTGCAGGTTCCAAATCCGAATTAACATAAGCATTAGCGTATCCACAACCGTTTGGAGTGACATACACACAGTTACAATCCGTATTATTCGGCAATGTTAATTCAACATCTTCGGCTACTTCGTAAATAATACTGTTAACAGATCCATCGGCATTTAAGCCGTTCGGAATCATAACTTTTAGACCTTCCTTAACGGTAATAACATTTTCATAAACATCTATAACACCGTTAGGGGCTTCAAGTACACAATTTGTAATAAGTGTAGTATTACCAAGATTTTTATCGCATTTTTTCTCTTCTGATTGAGAATTTGTTTGTTCTATTTTTTGTTCAGTTTCAGCAAACTTCTGGTTAGTAGTTTCAATAGTCTGCTCAATTTTCTCGGCTAAAGCGATAAAATTTGCATTCACTTCCTGGGCTTTAGCTTTTGTGCCGGGAGTAAATGAATATGGAATCAATGAATTTGACATAAATTTCCTTCCCGTATTCGGGGAACAGAAATAAATAAGGCGCATATATATTATACACTATGAATGCGAATTCCGTCAAGAAACATTTTTTCATAAGAACCAAGAAATTTCATAAAAGTAGTTTTCTCTTTTATTTTAGTAAGCGCATCAAAAATTTTCTTTGACTTTATATGCCCGTCAAAATTAACGATAAATATATAATCGCCGAATTCCAGCTTAGACGGGCGCGATGAAATATAAGAAAGATTAATATTACTTTCGTAAAATATATTCAAAATCTCCATCAGCGCACCAGGTCTGTTATCTGCGGCAAATGCAATTGAAGTTCGGTCCCTGCCGGTCTTATCGGTTTCAAAATCTCCAATAAGAACAAATCTCGTTTTATTTGTTTTATCATCATTTATATTTGATTTTAAGATATTCAAATTATAAACTTCTGCAGTTTTTTCGCTTCCGATAGCCGCGTAAGTGAGATTATAATTAGAAAGACTTCTTGCAGCCTCTGCCGTACTCGGAGATTCTATAATATTAATATTTCTCGGCATTTCTTCGTGAATAAAATTCCTGCATTGTGCAAGCGCCTGCGGATGAGAAATTATACCGCCCGTTATACTGTAACATTCTGTGGTTCTTGCAAGAAGGCAGTGATTAATCGGCATAATAATCTGCGAAAGAATCTTGATATTCTGATTTTTACTGTGCATAAGAGTATCAAGAGTTTCTCTGACCGTGCCTTCAATAGAATTTTCCACAGGTAAAACCCCGAGAGTATTGGGATTATTTTCTACATATTCAACAACCTGCCTGATTGTCTGCATAGGCATAGGATACGCATTAATATCATATCTCGCCTCAAACAAATCTTTCGCCATCTCCGAAAAAGACGCGTTTGGACCTAAATATGCAATATTAGAAACATTATCAAAATTCATAAATTTTTAACTCCAATCAGAGTTAATCCAAAATTAATGTATCAAAAAGTTTTTTAAGCAAAGAGCGTCTTTTAAGCCCTTTTTCAGCCACAGCTTCTACGCTTGCAATCTCTTTACCGACTTCATTATAAACAAACTTTAGAACATCATTTGAGCGTTCAAGTTCATTTTCGTATTGCGATCGGATATGAGCAAGTTCTCCGTGGTCAAGGAATTTTCCGCCGCAGGAATAACAATCATCAACCTGAACTTCTTTTTTAATACTTGCATAATTTTTAACCATTTTCGCGCCACAGGCAGGGCAATAGCGTGGCAATGATTCATCAACCTTTTGAAATTCTTTATTTTCGACAGCTTTGATAATCTCATCTATATTTTCGTGTTTTTCATCAAACATCGCAAATTCTCTGTTATCGAAAAATATACCGCCGCAACCCTCGGTACAAATATCAATATTAATACCCTGAGACGGGATAAAAATCTTTTTCATTTCTTCTCCGCAAGCGGGACATCTTAAAGTTTGATGTGAATCAGCCATAGTTAATCCTCCGTATTTAATAAAATTATCTTAACATATCTTCATAGGACTGTCAATGTCAAGAATATATGTTTCTTGACGGAATGCGCATTTATAGTGTATAATATATATGCGCCTTATTTATTTCTGTTCCCCGAATACGGGAAGGAAATTTATGTCAATTTATGAACAAAAAACAGTACATGTAAATTCGTATACAAAAAACGACGGAACACATGTAAAAGAACATTACAGAGGTATAGGAAACTCTAACGGCATTATGCCCGAAAAAACTCCTGAATATAGGGATGATTGGGGTACTGAAACTAAAAACCCTCTCGACAAATTAATTAATATACTTACAGGTAAAGATACAGGGACACAACAAGACTCGTTTAATATGAATGCCGGTCCTAATATTGTGTTAAGCGGCGGAGTCTCAACGTCTAACATTGACTTCAGTAATATTTTAAGTGCGGTATTATCCGTTGGTTCGATTGCTCTTACAGTCGGAATCACAGCGGCTCAAGTTGCAGGAAAGCTTTACAAAGCAGGACTCATCGGAAATATTTCAGAAAAAGCAAAACTAAAACCACAATTAAACACAGAAATCCAAAAGATTAAAGAAACACAAAATCTTGCGGATAAAATTGAAAAAAACACTCTGAATAAACTTGTTAACACAAAAAATCAACAAGAATATTCCGAGCTTTACAAAACACTGGCAGAACAACGTGACTTAAATCAAAAGAACCGACTTGCCATATCAAGGATAGAATACGCGTCAGAGCACGAAGATTATCAGACAGTACTGAACGAATTAAACAATTATCAATCGAATTACAAAACCGCAGAAGCCGCACGAACAATATCTTCAATGCCGTCAATGGACCCGAATAGGGCTCCTGTAAAATCAAACACTCCAAAATACTCAAAATTGGAACAGCTTAGAAGAACAGGATTACATAAGGCACCTTATATTGAAAAACTGGCAATTAATGCAGGCATGAATTATTACGAACACTATGAAAATTGCCCAGACGCAAATGCATTTTGGCAAGCAGCTGTTGCTGGTTTTAAAAATAGTTCAGAATATATTGCTGAAAATAGTTATTATTTAATTGATAGCACAAAACAATTACCTAGAAATATTCGAACATTTGTACAAGCAAAAGTTTTAAAACAAATTGGAAAGGTTGATGCGCCAGGAATTATTTTACGTCCCGATTGCAGATTAACTCAAGAAATCGTCCACAGTCCCGAATTTAAGAACTTTCTTGATGAAAACTTTTCCTCACTCATTGAAGGGAATGTTGTAAATGGCAGTACATATTTCGGTAGTTCAAAAAATTTAGCATTAGCACTTGGTCATGCGGATATAACAAACCTGCATATTGACGCAGAAGGAAATCTTAAAGGATATGTAATAGATACTTACGATTTCAACAAAGATGATCCGATGTGGCAAGTTGAATGGGCACATAATCTACAAGAACGTGGAGAAATTACCAATTTCTACACAATTAATGTCCTGTCAATACCGAAGGAGGTGTGGACTCAAATTATATTAAATAAATAATACCTATATATATACCTATTAATAAAATTAATACAAATGAAATTTTATTAGTTATGGTCAACGGTTTATTATTTATAAAATTAACTGTACCAACTGTTATATTTATTAATGAAAAACTTATACATATAAAGATTATTGATACAAAAATATCATGAACCAAATTGACAGAAGTATACCCGATAACTTTAGTTATACGATAATCCATATAATCCATGGCAAACATGTATAAGACCCCACCAAAAAGAGACAACAACAACAATAACGGTATTTCAAATATTAAACCTAATATAGCCAAAAACTTTTTCATTAGACTAATATATCACTCTATTTCTCTATTGTAAATAGACATTTGGCTATCAACTTAAACAGGACAGGGGAAATGTTCCCTGTCCTGTTTAGCGAAATAATGGTAAATAAGCGTAAGTATAGTAAGACCATAAAAAATATATTTCTATTAAAGCAATTATAAATATTGAGATTTTGTTAAACAATGAAAGCGAAATATTATTTATTAATTTGGATAACGCAGAAATTGCATTTGCAGCCATATACATTAATAAAATTAATACTACTAAAAACAAAATCAAGACGATGATAGTTGATGGAGATTGAAATTTTTCATGAAAACTACAAATAAATCCACAATTTTCATTACTTCCAAATTCAACAAAAAAATCAAAAATAATTATACTTAATAATAATAAATATATATATGCTATAAACTTAAATACCAAATATATTTTCAATAAAATATTTTTCATTAGATTAATATACCACTCTATTATTCTGGTGTAAATAGACATTTGACTAACAATAAAAAAAGCGGGTTTTCTACCCGCTTTTTACTTAGTTATTTTTCCGAAGATTCAGAAAGCTGTTTCAAGATTGTATAAGTTGCGTCCCATCCGCTTAAACCGCCTGTGGATTTATATTTTGCAATATTTTTTGCTCTGGTTTGTTTAGCTTTTTCCTGTTCTTTTTTAAATTTCGCAAGCTTTTTGGCATTCGAATTTCTGTCTTTTACGATAGGGTCTGCATAAGCAAGAAATGCCCTGTATTCATTACATCCGTAACCCGCTTTTACTTTCGTCGGATAGTTATAAGTCAGATAGTTATAAACATTCATTGCTCTTTCTGAGTTGGAAGGCTTTCCTGCAACGATTTCAAGTGTGCTTCCCGGCATTTTGGTAATAACAACAACCATAGCAAGCGGGTTGTATCCTGCCTGAATCATCATATCCGCACCTGTAATATCAGCTTCTTTGTTATCACTAAGGCTTGTTTTATTATTAACGAAATCACTGTTTGCCGCAGTATTCAAAACATTATCTGAACTTAATTTTTCTGCTATAGCAGCTTTTGCAATATTTCGCATTTTATTTTTTGCATAATGTCCGTTAATAATATGTCCGAGTTCATTAGAAACAACTGCCGCAACTTCACTGTCGTTACCTGCGTAAGTCAAATCAGTGCTTGAAATTTGGATTACGTTTGTAGTCGACACATCGGAATTATCAGCCGCACCGTTTACAACTTTAAAAGTTGTATTTGTAGGAAGGCTGTTCTTTTCCAAAAGAACCTTACCCACAGGAGCAACCCTGTCAGCTGCAACCCATGTTGCCGCACAGCAAGGCATAATTACAAAACTCATTGCGAGTAATGTCAAAACTATTTTTTTCATACATATCTCCTTTCGCAGCCGAAACTGCATAAATTAATCGGTAAATCTATACTTAATCAAAGCAATAATAGCGTGGATTCCGTCTTTCCAGGTGATTTTTTTCCCCTCCGAGAACTCTCGTCCGTAATAAGAAACGGGAAGTTCATACAAACGCGCGCCACGCTTTAGAACTTTTGCGGTAATTTCAGGTTCAAAATCAAAACGATTAGACTTAATCTCTATACCTTTAATAAAATCTGCCCTGAAAGCCTTATAACAGGTTTCCATATCAGTAAGCGTCGAACCGTATAGAATATTTGTCAAAAGCGACAAAAATTTATTTCCCAACAAATGGGTAAACATAAACGAACGCGACGGTTTTCCGCCTTTTAATCTTGTTCCGTAACAAACATCGGCATGCCCGTCAAGAATAAGCCTGATTAGCTGTGAATAATCCGCAGGATCATATTCCAAATCCGCATCCTGAATAACGATAATATCGCCCGTAGCATTTGCAAAACCGGTACGCAATGCCGCCCCTTTACCCTGATTGTAGTCATGATAAAGAACTTTGTACGGAAATTTTTCATAAAGTTCTCTTGTTCCGTCTGTAGAATAATCGTCAATCAGAATAATCTCTTTTTCAAGCCCGCAGAAATCAGCGGCTTCAACCTTTTCAAGAATTTTTTCGAGCGTTGAAAACTCGTTGTAAACCGGAATTAAAATTGTAATTTTTTTCATCTATTCTCTCTATTGTCTTATTTGTAATATGTTATAAAATATTGTATAATAAAAATATACGATTGTAAAAGGATAATGACAATGGAAAAGGTGATAGAAAGAGGCAGCGAACTTATCAGACAAAGCTTAACTTCGCTGGAGGGCAAAGATTATCCGACTGCAAAACAGCAGATACTTGAAGCTCAGGAAATTTTTACAAAAAACAAAAAAGGGAAATACATTTCGATTTGCTTGAGCATACTCGCTATGATTGATTATCTGGAAGACAAATCCAAATACAAATCTTCATTATCACTTTTACGAGACAGCTATTACATGGCTGAAATTGAAGCCGATGTAACGGCAAAATTGTTTTACGAAATTTCTGCGGGGAATATCAATTACTGTGAAAACAATAATGAAGTCGCGCTTTTACATTTCCAAAACGCAAAAAATTACGGACTGAAATATGATGAATTTTCGCTTCTGGGATTTATAATTACAAGAGTAAAACAATTACAAAACGGACTTGAATTCACACTTCCTATCCAGAGTGACCCTCTTGTATCCTTGGTAAAAATCGGTCGTTCGATTAACGCATTGACCGATATTACAGAACTCTTAACCGTCATAGCCGAAGAAACAAAAATTGCAATGCAGGCAGACAGATGTACTGTATTTCTTCTTGATAAGAAACACAACGAACTCTGGTCTAAAGTCGCGCTCGGCATGAACAGCAGTGAAATAAGATTCCCTGCCGACAAAGGGCTTGCGGGCTATGTAGTCAGAACAGGCGAATCTATTAATATCGAAGATGCCTATAATGACGAACGTTTTAACCCTGAAGTCGATAAAGAAACAGGCTACAAAACCAAAACTATGCTTTGTATGCCTATAAAAAACAACAATCAGGAAATCATCGGCGCATTTCAGGTTTTGAACAAATCTAAAGGAATTTTTACAAAAAATGATGAAGATTTGCTCGTTGCAATCGGAGGAAGTGCAAGTATTGCATTAGAAAACGCACAACTTTTTGAACGCCAAAAAGAACTTTATAAAGAACAAAAATTACTTTTTGAAAGCTTTATTAATACTCTTGCAGCCTCAATCGATGCCCGCGACAAAATTACAGCAGGTCATTCAAGCCGCGTAAAACTCTATTCTATGCTTATCGTTGAAGCTCTCGGACTTGACGAAAAAACAAAAGAAATTATTGAAAAAGCCGCAACGCTTCACGATATCGGAAAAATCGGAATCAGAGATTCGGTTCTGCAAAAAGAAGGAAAACTTACGGACGAAGAATACAAACATATTCAGGAACACGTACAAATTACGCACAATATTCTGGAAAAAATTTGTCTGACCGAAGACTTTAAACAAATTTCGGAAATTGCCTGCTCCCATCACGAAAAATATGACGGAAGCGGATACTACAGACATTTGAAGGGCGAAGAAATTCCATACGGCGGCAGAATCCTTGCCGTATCGGACGTCTTTGACGCAATAACCTCCCGCCGCCACTATCGTGATAAAATGCCTATTGTAAACGTAATAAATATATTACTTAAAGATTCGGGAACCCATTTCGACAAAAATATTGTTGATGTATTTTTGAAAATACCAACCGACAAAATCGTTCACGTATTCCTCACGGAAAACCACTTCCACCTTGAACCTCAAGATAGTGAAATTTTAAGTAAATATAATTTGTTGGATATTTATAACTTTACAAATGACACAAACGCTTCACAGGAACAAAAAAATATTGTAGAATTGTTTAATCATTACTACGCAGGAAAAACAAATAACGGAGAGTGCTAAAATTATAATGAGAGAATTGCTTTGTACGGCAGCAGCATTATTATTAACGTATGCAAGGGTATTTGCCTCCGGATTTGATTTTATCAAACCCGCAAACCCGCTCGACACTCCTCCGCTTCAAAAAGCAGATGAAATTGTTAATATAAACTTCCCGCAAAAAGCTACTCTTACAAAAAATGATGTTCATAACCATTATGCAGTAGCTCTCGAACGTTTTATTCAATGTAATGTACGCTCATCCTATGCGGATTTTAGGGTTCTAATCGAATCCATTGTTCCGAATGATTACGCCTATATGCTTATTGCAAACAAAATGGCAGATTTGGGCTTCTTTAATCTTGCGGATTTGGCAAGTTCAAAAATTACCGATGAAGATATATCATACACAATGACCGATGATATGAAAAGATATTACTATCCCGCATATAAACTCAATCCGAAAGACGAAGTTTATCTTGCAGAGATGCTTTCAAATATTATCTATAACGCCCAAAGCCTCGAAGCAACCAACGAATTATTGAAAAATACCGACCTTCTGACAAAATCGGATTACGCAAACTACATCGTTGCCCTCGGCTCTATGAAAGCAAACAACATTGCTAACGCAAAAAAATATATTGACATTGCAATAAACAAAAATCCGCAAAACCTCAATTACAAAAAATTAAAAGCGGAAATTGCGATTCAAGATGATAAAAAAGGAACAGCAATAAAACTTGTTACAGAAATGAAAAATGCTCCTGTCCTGAACGAATTTTATAAAAATAAAATTTATTCTCTTGAACAGTATATTTTATACAAAACCGCAAAACAGGATTTTGATAAAAAATATCACCTGGCATATTATTATTACTACGAAAATGAACCTAATAAAGCTATGCGCACCCTGCAAACAACAATTGCAACCAAAAAGAAAAATATCGCAGAACTTGCAGCCCTAACTTCAAGAGTTTATTTTGACCTGAAAGAATACGAAAAAGCAGAAAGTCAGGCTGACAAAACTCTCAACATCAACGGTAAAAATACTATGGCACTCCTTGTAATGGGGGATTTGGCTTCAAAAGATAAAGATTATAAAAAAGCATTCAAATATTATGAAAAAGCATACTCCAATGATAAAAGAGGCACAACTCCGGCTGTACGCCTTGCGGAAACTGCAAGAACTCTGGACAAACTAAACATAACAAAAGAAATTTACACAAAAATTTTAAAAAGCCGTTCAGATTGTCCGCAAGCCTACTTTAACGTAGCAATGAATGACCAGTTAAGAAAAAATGAATATTTGAAAAAAGCAGTATCACTTGATACCAATTTTACTGACGGCTGGCTTGAACTTTCAAAAATGATGATTGATAAACAAAATTTCGCCACCGCAAAAAAATATCTTGCGATTGCAAAATATATTGACGAAAATAACTTTAAATATTATTATTATCAAGGATTGTTCTGCAAAGCTCAAGGTTTCTCTCAGGATGCAATTTTCAACTTCAAAAAAAGCCTTGCTCTAAATCCTGACTTCACACCGGCAAAAGAGGAATTAAGTATATGACACACAACATTTTGATAGTAGAAGACCACGAACTTACCCGCTTCGGTTTAAAAACGACTTTTGAAGGTGTTGATTACGTAGGCGAACTTTTTGAAGCTGATTCGGCTGAAAAAGCACTCGAAATCTTTAACGAAAATCAAATAGATATCGTAATTATGGATTTGGGTCTTCCGCTCATGAACGGAATCGACGCAACAAAAAGAATTCGTTCTTCAAACAAAGATGTAAAAATTATTATCCTTACATCACATAATGATGAAAAAGAAGTTCTGAACAGCTTGAAAGCAGGTGCAAATGCATACTGCTCAAAAGAAATAACTCCGCAAAGATTGATTCAGGTGGTTCAATCGGTCGCTGACGGCGCAGCCTGGTTTGACCCAAGTATCGCTCACATAGTACTGAAAGCAACCGTGAATTCTCCTGTAATAGATACGGAGAACAACAGCAAATCTTACGATTTAACCTCACGGGAAACTCAAATATTGAAACTTATGACAGAAGGTTACAGTAATATGGAAATTGCTCAGTTTTTAGTCATAAGTATTAACACAACAAAAGCCCATGTGGCAAATATTTTACAAAAACTGGAAGTTGATGACAGGCTTCAAGCAGCACTTAAAGCCTTAAAGTATAAAATTGTATAAAAGGGAAAATTTTTAAATGTCAGAATTAGCGAAAATTTTGTTAGTCGATGACAATCCTAAATACCTTAAAGACGCATTGCCGTTTTACGGTTATAATGTAGAAACCGCTTCGGACGGAGTTCAGGCGCTCAAACTTTTAAACAAAAATCATTACGATATGGTGCTTCTGGATGTTATGATGCCCAATATGAACGGTTGGGAAACTCTAAATGCAATAAGAACCTCTAAAAAAACAGAGCTTATTCCCGTTATTATGATAAGCGCAGTTAACGAAGAACAAAAAATTATTACGGGTCTGAAAACAGGTGCAGACGACTACATCGTAAAACCGTTCATACTGCCGAACCTTCTCGCGAGAATAGAAGCAGTGTTAAGAAGGGCAAACCGCCAAAAAACTGTTGAAAAAAAATCAGACTTACCATATAATATCGACAAGAAACCCCTTTTAACTTCAAGAGAAAAAGAAGTCTTAGCACTCGCCGCAAAGGGGGAAAGCAATAAAAATATAGCCGAAATACTTGTTTTAAGAGAAGTAACGGTAAAAAGCCATCTTAACAATATCTTTAAAAAACTAAACGTCACAAACAGAACTCAGGCAGTATTACTGGCAATGCAAACAGATTTAATTGATAATTAATGTAAAAGGAGAATACGCAAATATGATAGATTATACAAAGGAAGAACTCGTAGAAATTCTTCGCAGACACCCTGAAAAATTTAACGAGTGGAAAAAGGAACAGGAAGAAGTAGACCTTTCAGAAGTAGATTTTTCAGGAATTAACCTTTCGGAAATTGATTTTTCGGATGTAGATTTAAACTCAAGTTCTTTTGCAGATTGCGTTTTGTCATTTATTAACTTTACAAATGCCGATTTAACATCAGTTGACTTTACAAGAGCAAAAGTCATTGAAAGCGACTTTTCAGAAAGTCTTTTGACAGGTGCAGATTGCAGTTACGCAGAAATGACATATTGTAACTTTACCGATGCGGATCTTGCGGGTTGCATTTTTTCTGAAAGCGATTTAAGCAATTCTGATTTTACAAATTCTTATAATCTTCATGCCTGCAGATTTGACAGTGATACAATATGGCCTGATTCGGAACTTCTGCCTGAAGATTTTGACGCGAGTTACAAAGATGACTTATCTTCGCTCAAAGATGATGAAGATTACGTCAACAACGATTATTAATCATAAAAAGAAAGCTGTTCAAATAGAACAGCTTTTTTAATAAAAAATAGGGGAAATTTCAAATTTATCTTCTTGCACGTGCCATATATGCACGGTTTGATTTTTCAATTTTATCAAGTTTTGCGCGACGAGCTTGTCTTTCTTCAAACGAAACCAGTCGTCTTTTTCGTTGATTATCGATTGCTGCATTATCATCGCCTTGCAATTGCTTATCTGCAGCTTTTTGCAAAGCTACGGCACCGGTATTGGCCGCAGCTACAGCGGCCCCTGCAATAACTCCCTGAACCATTGATTGTGCAGCAATTTGAGACAAAACTCCGTTTGCAACATTTGCAGCACCGTTACCTGCAACAAAAGATAAAGCTGCCGCGCCAAAGTTTACCAGTGCACCTTTGAGATTTCCGTTTGCCGCATTTATAACACCATTTGTTGTATAGCAGGTTACGGTTCCGTATTGACCTGCCTTAAATGTTACTACACCTATACCATGTGTCCATGGTACTGCCATTAATGCAATACCAAGTAACATCACGCCGTTAAAGATTTTTGCGGCTTCATTTACTTTACCCTGGAATTTCATGTTGCCTTTTTGACTTTCTTCTGCATTTTGTATCTTACGTTGGTAAAGTTTATGTTTCTTTTCTGAAGTTTTTTGGATTTGTTTAACTTTTCTTGAACTTTGAGTGTTCATTACTTTTATTTGCTTGTTGTTAACTTCAATCTTACCCTGATTTGCAGCAGACTGAACAGAAATCGCCTGTAATCTTTCTGATTTCATTTGAAGTTCATCAGTATTTGAAGAATTATTAGAAGAAATTGTCGCTCCGCCTGTACGCGCGTTACTATTTAATGCAACAGGCTGTACGGCTTGTTCGGAATTTTCGTTTTCTGCGGCTTGAAGTTCTGTTGATAAAACTTCGGCTTCGGCATTCATTTCTGAATTTTGTTGATTTAATTCTAATGATTCTGTTCTCATTTTGCCGATGGTTGCAGCAGTTTTCTTTAACTCGTTGGTTTCTTTTTTAGTTTGTTTATCATTTTGTTGTTTTTCTCTTTTTGCAGCTTGACCTTCCCGTTGAGCTTCTTTACCGTCTTGCTTAACGTTATTGCCTTTTTGTTTAATATCATTAGCATCAGCTTTTTCGTTTTTGTCTTTTTTATTTGATTTCTTTGTTGAGGTTTTTCCGTTTGTAGTTGAATCTGCACCTGTTGCTTTTTTAATAGAATCTTGTATTGAATTAACTTTTTGTTTAGTAGAGCCCATTTTAGCAGTCAAATCTTGAGCGTATTGTTCTGCGAAAGCGCCCAACGGAAGTATTTTACTTAATGCTTTATTTGATTTTGCAGAATTTCCGATAAGAAGTTCACCGTTATCAATAGCGTCTCTTCCGAGAGATTCGCCGGCTTTACCGTAAAGTAAATCATATTGTTTTTCTTTGCTCAACGAGCTAAAAGGAATAAATCCGAACATTGAATCTTTAAGATATTCTCTGTCTCCGAGAACGGATTTGGCATATTCTTTACCTTTTGCAACAGCTTTTTCACCGTAAGAAGTATTTTCTTCGGTGCGCTGAATACCGCTTTGTAAATCCGATACAAAACCTGAAAGATTATTTACTTTGTTTTTCATAGCTTCAATCAGGGTGCCGTTTTGTGAATTGATAGCTTTTTCAATAGCTTCAATACGTTTCAATTCAGAGTCGGTAAGCTGTTGCCCTGATTCTACTTTTTTAGCAAAGCTTTCATATTCTGTTATATTTTTATTTAATTCTTTGTTAAGTTTAGCTTCTTCAACCTTTTGAGACATTTTTAAAAGTTGAATTTCTTTTGCTTTTGTTTGAACCTGTTCAACTTCTTGAGCCATAGAAGAGCTTCGGGTTTGACATTCATCAACATACTGTTGAGTTGCAGCTTTAAGCGGGTCTTCTGTTTCGGCTGTAGTGTCGGAAGTTTCGGCAGCAGCAGAGGTATCGACAACTTCTCCCGCTTCGGAAGTTTCCGGAGTTGCGGTTGTTGCAGAAGCATTAACCTCGTCAGGGGCTTCGGTTGTTGGAGCAGTAATATTATTTGCAGTGTTTTTTGAGGCAGTATTATCAACAGCAACCGTTTTAGCATCAAGTTTGGTATCAGGTGCGGCATTAACTTCATCAATAACTTCGGCTTTTGATTTACCTTCATTAAGGGCAGGGTCGTTTTGTTCTTCTGTGTTTTGAGGATTTTGAACCTGAGCACCGAATTTATTTTCTTCTGCTTTATTATCTTCATTGCCTTTATTTTCGGCTTGTTTGTTAGTTGTACGTTTAAGATTTTCGTCCTTATTATCAGCAGCATCATAAGCGATATCAACCCGTTCTTGTGTTTTATCCGCAACAGTTGTGTTGGTATCAATTTCACGGCTGACTTCAAGGTTATTAAAGAAGAGATTAACTCCTGTCAAACCTGTATCAATTGCAAGATTGTTACCCATAGCGGCACTGTAAATCATTGAACTTAAACCGGTTGTCTGATTACCGCTGTGAGTAGGAAGAATAATATACTGCTTATTGCCTTCAAACCATGACATCTTAGTGCCGACATTTTCAATTTCGGCATTAATCTTTTCATTGATATTTAAGAGCATATCAATGTTTTCAATTTGGTCCATAAGCTCATCTATATCACCGCTGACTTTTTGAGCCTGTTGAACAAGTGTTCCGTTATTATCATTCAACAAAACTCCGAGTTCCTGATATCTTTTTTGTTCGGCTTCTGAGAGGTCTGCACCTTTTTTAAATTTCAAATCAAGAGTTTTCCATTCGTTAGTCATTGATTCAATTTTTTGAAGCGACATTTTTTGGTTGCGTTCAAGTTCGTTCTTTTCTGACTGAACTTTATTAACAAGCGGTTTCGCTTCTTCCGTTCTGTTATGAATCAATTCTTCCTGAGCTTTTGCTTTTGAGGCAAAAGCCTGTGCTCTTTTTTGAATATCGGATTGGTCAATATTTCCTGTTTCAGAATCAAGATTTTCATAAGCATTCGAATCTTCAGTAGACGTTTCAATTTGATAAGAAACAGTATCCGCGTCCTGTTTTGTATAAGCCCAGTCAATAAATTCCTGAGGCACGGAAACCCCGTCGTTGACCATATTCAAAATTTCTTCATAAGTAAACTGGCTCCAGAACGGGTCTTTCGGCTTTCCCGTATCAAAGCCCATTTTATTCATATCACCGCAAACAACCTGAGCATTATGCAAATCTTTTATTGTATAAGCGTAATCATGAAGTTCTTCATCAGTAAAATTTTTAAATTTAGGGTCTTTTTTCAATTCGGCAATAACAGCATCCACGTCAAATTTACTTTTCTCTGACGGTTGGTATCTGGCTCTGTAAACTTTATCTTTTATTGCTGATACGCCTTCTAACATTTCGACCCTTTCTTTTTTCCTGTAAAGACATTGTTAGACACAGTATTTATCGGCATAATCAGGGTGAAACTTTAGTAAAAAAATAAAATTTTTACTTAAAAAACATAAAAGCGGTATCCTGATTACATCTTAGCCTCAGAATACCGCTTTACAATTTTTAATATATGTAAATATTACATGTGTTTTTCAATATTAGAAATAATTGAAGATTTTGGCATTAAACCTACCAATCTTTCAACAGCTTTACCGTCTTTGAAAACCAAAAGACTTGGCAATCCGCTGATAGAATAATTTTTAGCGGTTTCAAGATTTTCATCCGTATTGACTTTTACAAATTTAACCTTTCCGCCGAATTCATTTGCAACTTCATCCAAAATAGGGCTGAGTTTTCTGCAAGGTCCGCACCAAGGTGCCCAGAAGTCTACAACAACCGGAGTTGTAGAAGATAAAACTTCTTGTTCAAAATTTGAGTCATTAATATCTGTTGCGTTAGACATGATTTCTCCTTTACTTATTAACAAGCAGTATTTTAACACATAAAATTTTTTTGTGCTATTATCTTAATAGAGATAAACAGGATAGGAATATGTCACGGAAAAAGATTATAGAAATCGTCCTGGACACGGAAACTACAGGACTTGATTATACAAAAGAAAAAATGGTTGAGTTTGCAGCGGTAAGACTCGAAAACGGTAAGATAAAAGATGAGTTTCAAACATTAATTAACCCGCAGCAACATATTAGAAAATCAAGTATGGCTATTCACGGAATCACTCCGGAAATGGTAGCCGACGCCCCTACTGAAGAAGAAGTTATGCCGAAAATTCTGAAATTCATAGGCGATTATCCGATTGTCGCTCATAACGCTATTTTTGATTACACCTTCCTGAACGAAGCGTCAAAACGTGTTACTGGGGAAGAAATTCATAACGCAAGAATCGACTCTCAACAAATGTTTAAAGAAGTTTATCCTGATATGGATTCTCACGGGTTGGAAGCTTTAACAAATAAATTCAAAGTCGAACTCAACAATCACCACAGAGCAATGGCAGACACAATGGGTTTGGCACTTGCATATCCTAAATTAAAAAAATTGTATATGCAAAAATACGATTGGGAATCAAAACAACTCGAAAATGTTGAATATCTTTTCGAAAGATATTTGAGAATTCAACAAACAGTAACAACTCTCCAATCAGAATTGCAGGACTTGAAATCCGTATTCAAACTCTACTTTGAACAGGGCGGAACTCCAATTGTTTCACAAAGCGGAGAGACTCTTGTTTATAATTCAAAACAAACTTTCGGATATGATTTGCACCAGATAAAAGATGTTTTGGAAGAAGTAGGAGCTTTCGAAAAAGCAGTAAAATTAAACACTGGCTTTGTTGACAGACTGGTCGGCGGATGCAGACTTGACGAAGACAAGAGAGAGATTATTAAAGATGCCCGTCAGGAAATTACAGAGACACGAAATATTCAAATTATTAAAGCAGGGAAATAAAAATGACAAACGCATTTATTAATTTTTTTAAGGAGCCTCCTTTCAAGGAAACTATTACTGATGAAAAAAAAGTAAAGGATATGTATTCACATTTCAGATGGAGAATTTTCTACTCAAGCTTCATTGCCTACGTAGTATTCCACATCTGCCGTAAAAACATCGCGGTTGCACTTCCTTCAATGGGAGAAGCACTACACCTGTCAAACACGGAACTCGGTTTGTTGGGCTCATCGCTTTATGTAACATACGGTATCGGAAAATTTATCAACGGTGTAATTGCCGATAAAGCAAACGTAAGAACATTTTTACCTACAGCATTAATATTATCTGCAATATGTAACTTATGCTTTGTATTAAGTGCAATGTTTGTAACTCCGGGTCACATAACATTTTTCGGACTGCCGTCCGCGACTGTTCTTTTATGGTTGTTATGCTTCTTCTGGGGCGCTAACGGATGGTTCCAATCCTGCGGATTTCCACCTGTTGCCAAAAGCCTTTCGTACTGGTTTTCAAATTCCGAACGCGGTACAAAATGGTCTTTATGGTCAACTTCGCACCAAATCGGCGTATTTGCAGCGGTAATGCTTTCGGGCTTTGCTATTGAACATTTCGGATGGAAGGCGGCATTTTATCTTCCTGCGTTTATCTGTATAATCACAGGTATATGGCTTTTTGACAGATTGAGAGATAAACCTCAGACATTAGGTCTTCCTGATGTTGAAAAATTCAGAGAAGAACCTGCCGTTCAAAAATGCGAAGATGAAGAAGATACTGACACTCGCAGCTACTTCCAGATTTTCAAAGAACACATTCTTTTTAACCCTGTAATCTGGATGTTGGCGATTGCATATATTTTCGTGTATATAATAAGATTCGGTACAGAAGACTGGCTCGTTAAGTACCTTGTTGAAGTAAAAGGTAATCCGCTCACTCTTGCAAGTTCAAAACTCAGTTCTCTCGCGCTTGTCGGAGCATTCGGAGCAATCCTTGCGGGCATAATTTCCGATAAAATTTACAAAGGAAACAGAACACCTATAAATATCATTTTCTTGATTTGCTTAATATTAAGCCTTCTTGCATTTGCGGCAAACCCTGCGGAAAACAACATTATGGACTTTATTTACGCTGCAATGATAGGGATGTTCACATCAGGTCCTCAAATGCTTATCGGCGGACTCTGTGCAGTGGAAAGCAGTTCGAAAAAAGTAGCTTCCGCATCAATCGGCTTCACAGGAGTTTTCGGCTATGTCGGTGCGGCACTATCGTCAAGCGGAACCGGCTTTATGGTTGATAAATTCGGCTGGAACGGTGCAATAGGATTCTGGCTTATTTCAACAGCAATCTGTGTTGTGATTTGTACGATATTGCTAATCTACGAAAATCAGAAAAAGAAGAAAAAACAAGCATAATAATTTGAAAACGCCTCTTTAAAAAGAGGCGTTTTTTATTTGACATTACATAACTTCAATCAATCTGTAAATTATTTTCAACTGCTCAATTGATAAATCGGGAAGTTTGGTATTTATATAATCAATAACCTCATCTTTACTTTTGCAACAACATTCAAAATCGAAAAGATTCTTTAAATCTGTTTTTAATGCCACGGCAATATTAGATAAAGAACTGGATGGGAATGTATTTCCGCATTCAATATTACTTATGCTGCGCCTGTCAAGATTAACCAACTCCGCAAGCTGCTCCTGCGAAAGATTCTGCTTTACACGCAATTCTTTGATACGTCGACCTAACAATTTCTTAATATCATTCATATAGTAATTGTAAACCATATCAACAAATTTTATAATGAAAAATAACATAGCAATTATTGAAGTATTGCTAAATATAATTTCTCATGATATTATGTTTGAGAAACAACATAAGGAAAAATAATGAGAAATAAGAAACATCATAAAGCATTTACTTTATCAGAAGTTTTAATCACCTTAGGCATAATTGGAATAGTTGCTGCAATGACGCTGCCTGCACTTATTACAAAATACGAAAAGAAAGTTACGGCAACCAGGGCAAAACAGGCTTATGCTATTATTTCTCAAGCCATAAAACTTTCAGAAGTTGAAAACGGAGAGGCGAAGTATTGGGAAGAAGAGTTTCCAAATCAAGGACTAGAAAATACTGATTTGTATATGAAAAAACTTCTTTTACCATATATGAAAGCAAAATTTTGCGGAGAAGGAAATGGTGTTGAAGACAAATGCGGAGCTGTGGTAAGCGCAAGCGGTCAGACATATATTCTTGAAAATGGAGTTTCTGTTGCATTTGCACCATCCGCATCCGTTATTAGACGTGAAAACATCTTAAATGTGATAATAGATGTAAACGGACTGAAAAAACCAAATCGATTAGGATATGACCATTTTTTCTTTCGTTGGATTCCGGAAAAAGGATTTGCCCCTAACGGAATAGATTCAGGTTGCACAAGAGATGAAATCTTGAACGGATGTAATTATAAGGGGAATTTAATTGCATGTAAAAAATCTAAAAACGACAATCAGGATGATTATTACCGCCACGGCTGCACAATGCTTCTTATGATGGACGGATGGGAATTTAAAGACGATTACCCATGGTAAATAATGCGCTTCTTGCACTGCAAAATTTTCATTGTATAATTACACTATGCAAAAAAAATTATTCGTCATATCAGGTTCATCAGGTGTCGGTAAAGGCACAGTTTTAAAAGGATTTTTACAAAAGAACCCTAATTTTATGCTGTCAATTTCATGCACTACCCGTAAACCTCGTCAGGGCGAAGTTGACGGCGTTAACTATTTCTTTTTATCTAAAGAAGATTTTCAAAATTGCATAGATAATGACAAATTCCTCGAATGGGCGGAGTTTGCCGGAAACCGTTACGGAACAAAAAGAAAATATATAAAACAATGTTTGGAAGAAGGTAAAGACATTATCCTCGAAATCGATACTCAAGGAGCTTTACAGGTAAAAAAACAAATGCCCGAAGCGGTTCTTATTTTTATCTGTCCTCCGTCAATTGAAGCACTCGAAAACCGTCTTCGCGGAAGACACACAGAAGACGAAGCCGCTATTCAAAAACGCCTTGATGAAGTAAAAATTGAACTCGAACGCGCAGAAAATTTCGATTACAAAGTTGTAAACGACGATTTAGATAATGCAATTTCAGAACTCGAAAACGTCATAATCGGAGAACAGGCAAAATGCTGAGCGGAAAGAATATTCTAATCGGGATTACGGGCGGAATTGCCGCTTACAAAATCTGCGAACTGATAAGGATGTTCAAACGCGCAAACGCAAATGTCCGCGTAATTTGCACTAAAAACGCCCTGAATTTCGTCACAAAACTTACCCTCCAAAACCTCAGTCAAAACGAAGTCGGCGTAGAAGAATTTGAACTTGATGAGTATAAACCCGAACATATTTCGTATGCGGATGAAGCAGATATTATGCTTATAGCCCCCGCGACAGCAAATACGATTTCTAAAATTGCACACGGAATCTGCGACAATCTTTTAACTTCCGTTGTCTGTGCATTTAGAAAACCTGTTATTATCGCACCCGCAATGAATTGCAATATGTGGGAGAATCCGATTATTCAGAAAAATCTGCAAAAACTTTCCTCTATCGGATATAAAATTCTTGAACCAGAAAGCGGATTTCTTGCATGCGGTTATGAAGGAAAAGGGCGTCTCTGTTCATTAGAGAAAATTTTTGAAGAAACTATCCAAATACTTAACTCTACAAATTCCAATAATCAAAAAAAGTACGTAATCACCGCAGGCGGTACAATCGAAGATATAGACCCCGTACGCTATATCTCAAATTATTCATCAGGAAAAATGGGGATTGCTCTAGCTGATGAAGCATACAAAAACGGCAATGAAACAATCCTAATCACAACCGTTGACGTTGAACGCCCTTACAAAGTCATAAAAGTTAAGTCTGCCGAACAAATGCAAGATGCTGTTAATAAAGAATTTGATACAGCCGATGTAATAATTATGGCAGCAGCAGTCGCGGATTACAGGGTAAAAAACAAATCCGAACAAAAAATTAAAAAAACTTGCGATGACGAATTGACACTTGAACTTGTTAAAAATCCCGATATTTTAAAAGGTTTATGCGAAAAGAAACAAAATGAGATGTCAAAACCGCGTGACGTTAAAATTGTAGGATTCTGCGCAGAAAGCGAAAATTTACTTCAAAACGCAAAAGAAAAAATTACAAAAAAAGGCTGTGATTTTTTAATCGCAAATGATATTTCACGTAAAGACATCGGTTTTTCAAGCGACTACAACGAAGTGACGATTCTGAAAAAGAATGGTGAATCAAAAAAACTTGAACGAGCCTCAAAACAAGAAATCGCACGCCAAATTCTAAAGGAAATTAATGAATAAATACGAAATTATCCGCAGAATAGAAACTTTTGCACCACCCGAATTTGCCGAAAAATGGGACTGCTCGGGCTGGCTGGTAGAAACCTCACGTCAGGAAATAAAAAAAATAATGCTTTGCCTGACCGTTACAGAGGATATTATCAAACAAGCGAAAACTCAAAACTGCGATATGATAATTTCCCACCATCCGTTGTTTTTTCTACCTGTAATATTTCCCTCGCCCCTTGAGGGAGAGGGTGTCCAAAGTACGGGTGAGGGGCTAATCGACATCTACTGTGCTCACACAAACCTTGACCGCACGCAAGGCGGGACAACAGATACACTTATAGAAACTTTGGGAATGAAATCGTCCGAAACTATGGATTTTCTACGTTTTGTGGAATGCGAAACAAGTCTAAATGACTTCTTGAAGCGACTGAGAACAATTTCACCGAACCTCAGATATGTAAATAATCAAAATATTACAAATTTAAAGAAAATCGCATTCTGTGCGGGAAGCGGTTCAGATTTTATTAAAGAAGCATACGAAAATGGCGCTGACGCGTTAGTGACCGGAGATATAAAATTCCACACCGCGCTCGAAAGCCCGATAGTACTTTTTGACATCGGACATTTTGAGAGCGAAATATTAATTTTGAATGTTTTTGAAAAAATTTTTGACGGTGTTGAAACAGTTCGGGCAAACGAAAAAAGTCCGTTTATTTACTAATCCTTGCAGGATTGTGCCTTATCCCAACCGAGTTTTTCAGGACAGCGCTTGTAATCCATATTCTCATTTGCAATTACCCATGCAGTAAACGATTCTCCAATACCCGGTTTAGACATGTTAAGAGGTTTATACTTATCACCCTGATAACCAAATGGCAAAACTCTTCCTTTTTTCAAATAAAAAGAAAATGTATCATAACCTGCCTGATTAGGACCTTTATAACCGTTTATATCAACGAATACCTTTGCACAGTATATATTCGAAACAAGACAATTGAAATTCCCGGCACTTTCAAAACCGATTAGGGTACCATCTGAAAGAATCAGTTTATATACTCTATTGGTCTTATATATCTCATACCATCCTGAATTATTATCAAACCTTTTATAAACTAATTCGGGAAAACATCCTTTTTCAAGCCCGCAAATTTTACTTGTTTTTAAATAAGGAAGCATTTTTTCTGCAATAGACAATGCTCCTTCCGCAGAAAAAGCTTCGTCCCCTAAATTCCATTGAGAACTGTCACCATATTCTGCTGATGCAGAAGCATAAGCCTGCGAAAGAATTGAATATGCTTTTTTCAGCTTAACTATTGCTTCTTTTTCCTGATTTTTTGCAATAAGCGCCGGCATAGTCATTGCCGCGACTATTCCTATTATCCCCAAAGTAATTAAAACTTCTGCAAGTGTAAATCCATAAGTTCGGGTTAATCCCATAAAGACATTCGTCTTCAAAAACACATTTAAATTTCTTGTTATAAAAGGAAGAAGCTTTGACTCAGTCTGCCCCCCCCCCCGAAAACACAGTCATATCAAGCCTTTTCATCTTTTTACCTCCATTCTTTTCTACAATTTTATTATAACGTATATTGAATTAATTTTCAACATTATCGCTTGTAAAAATAAAAAACATATTGACAACGGAATTTTATTATCTATAATAATAAATGTGACCAACATTGGGGCGTCGCCAAGTGGTAAGGCAGCTGGTTTTGGTCCAGCCATTCGGAGGTTCGAATCCTTCCGCCCCAGAAAAAAACATCTCAAAATAAAATTTGAGATGTTTTTTTGTTTGTACAAATTTTATAATTTATTAGACTTTTTTATAAAATGCAATTAAACATATTTAGCAAACAAAATTAAATAACTTTGAACCGGAAATATTTAACGCATTTGATAATTTGCATACGGTTTTTAATGTAATATTACATTTTCCATTTTCTATACTGCTTATCCTGTGTTCAGAAATATCTACTTTTTCTCCAAGCTCAGCCTGAGTCATTCCATGTTTCAATCGATATAACTTTAACCGGAACCCAAATTCTTTTAAAAACTCTTGTTCTTGCATATTGTTATTCTATCAATCATATATTGATAATTAAATAATAATATGATATAATAAATATAATAATATATTATTATATCGGAGGTTTATTTTGAATAAGAAAGCTTTTACTCTTGCTGAAGTATTAATTACACTCGGAATTATAGGTATTGTAGCTGCAATGACCATGCCGACACTAATTCAAAAACACCAAGAGAGAGAAACTGTTACTGCATTAAAAAAGTTCTATTCAAGCATTTCACAAGCTTATCAGTTCGTTGTTCAGGAATACGGAGCTATAGAGAATTGGGGTTTAAAAGGCTCAAATGATGTTGATGTAACGGGTGAAAATGCAACTGAAGAAAATAAAGAGATATATACCAAATCCGGTTCAGTTTACATGGATAGATTTGCTCCATATTTAAAACTTATTAAACGCTGTAAAGCTAACGAATCCTCTTGTTTTGCACCAGTAGTTTATAAAGACTTAACCGGCTCAAAATACATGGATATGAAACAATACTCTCTTGATAGCGCAATAATGTCAGACGGCATGGTAATATCATTTGAAGCGTTCTCATCAAATTGTTCCAGAAATTTAGGAAACAATACTGCTTTACAAAATGTTTGCGGATCAGTATTTGTAGATATTAACGGGCTGAAAGGTCCTAACACTCTGGGAAAGGATATGTTTTCGTTTTATATGACAAAACACGGAATTATACCACGCGGAACCAGCATGCAGGAAGGAAGTTATGCATTTGAGAACAATTGTAGAAACATAAAAACTCAAGCAGGTTTCAGTTGCGCGGCATGGGTAATTTACAATGAAAACCTTGATTACCTTCACTGTAATGATTTGAGCTGGGATGGAAAGAAAAAGTGTAAATAACCGTTACAAAGTAATATCCTCGAGTTCAAAGTCTTCGTCATTGACTTCACGCAAAAAATTCGTCCAACTGTTATAATATTCGGTCAAAGCCATTGTATAACCAATAATAATAGATTTATACGACTGTTTCATTACGATAAGCGATGTAATATCAGATTTGCCCGCTTCATAACTTTTTTTGGATGTTTCGATTAATTTTTCGGAATCACTTACGATTTTTGTTTCGTATCGGTTTAGATTATCTACCGATACTAAAAATCGTTCATACGCTGCACTTATATCTTTAATTGCTTTATTTTTAACCGATATATATTTCATTTCAGCCTGTTGTAATTTGAGTGCCGCATTTTGGATTTCGGGAGAATAATTGTAAAAAAGCGGAATATTTACGAGACTCGCACCAACATACGAACCATTATTAAAATTACCGCTGTCAGAATATTTTCCGGGCTTAAAGGCATAGCCTCCCGTAAGCTGAATATCAGGAACACGCTGTCTTGCAACAACAGTAAGATTTTTTTCGGCAATATCTATTTCCTGTTTTACTATTTTAATATCATAACGATTTTCAAGAACTTTTTCTACAATTTCCTGCGTAGAAGGAAATTTCAAAGTCGGCGGAGGAGTCATCATTTCTTCAAAGTTATTTTCTTCCGCAAAAAGTTTATCCATACTGTCATAAACTGTATTGTCAGGATTATTAATCATTTTATTAAAATTTGCAAGTGCAGTTTTAACATCTGCACGCGCGGTGTTAACCTGCGTAATCATTTGGTTAAGAGCAATTTCGGCTTGTATCGAATCTATATCCGGAGCGTTACGTGTTTTTACCCTGTTTTGAGCGATTTTTAACAAATCTTCCTGCAAAGCCTCTTGCTGTTCGAGTGTATTAAGAATTGACTTTGCGGCAACAAGATTTATATAAGCTTCACGAACATCCATCTTTAAATCAAAAACAGTATAGTCAACATTATTCTTAACAAGATTAAAATTAGATTCCGCCAAATTTTTGCGTGCTTTTCTTTTAGCGACTTCGATATTTTGACTCAGACCAAATTGTCTGGGTTCGCTGTTTCCGGCGGCTCCAAAAAATGAAAACGCGTCAATTGATGGATTTTGCAATCTGTTTGCTGTTTTAATTTCGTTTTTAGCAATTTCTACGTTTATTTTCGCAGCCTGTAAATCAATATTATTTTTTAACGCAGCATCAATCGCTTCGTTAAGATAAACCTTACGGACCTCCTCGATTCCAAAAGCTGTTGAGTTAAAAAATATTACTACTGTTAAAAGATATAACAATCTCTTCATACTCAGATATTATACCATAAGATTGTTTTTGTTATATAATTAAAGAAAAATTAAGAGGGGAAATATATGGAAAAGATTAAAACTTTTATTGCATCACATTTGGATTTCAAAGTATATCCTGTAACCTGGATTGCTATCATTGTGTTTTTGTTAATTGTACCGTGCGTAAAGTTTCTACCTCAAACTTATGGTTATGAAAACGGACTCCTTGAAAATCTCCAGATGGTAACATTATTTGCGGGTGTATTTTTAGCATTAAAAACCAAAGTTAATAAAAAATTCTTCAATTTTGTGGCAATGGTGCTTGGAATTTTAATATTGAGAGAAGTAAACTGCGGCAGAACATTATTTTTCCCTGTACCGGGCGAAGTCAATACTTTCTACGGATGGAAAGATATAAAATACGGCTGGCTTGCGCACCCTCTTTACGGACTGTATATGACATGGGTGGGTTTGTATTTTCTTATAAACAAACAGTTTGTAACGCTCTGGCAATATGTAAAAAATATCAAATTTCCGGTATGGAATGTTATTCTTATGCTTGTCGGAATGGCATTGGGAATGTATGCGGAAAAAGCAATGCATGATATGGTTGCGGAAGAAATTACCGAACTTTTATTTTATGTTTCTTTAATCGGAATCATTTACCTGTATGCTTTCCACAAAAATTTCAGTCTTGAAAATAAGAGCGAAGTTTCCGAAAATAATGTATAATTAAAATATAATGATAAAAAATACTATTATTCTTTTAATAATTTTCCTAACGGCTGTAAGCGGGGCATTTGCCGCATTACAGCCGAACGGTTTTAGCGATAAATTTATAAAAAAATTTAAAAATTGCGAACCTTATATGGAGCCTGCAAATTTCAATCTTTTCGGGACTGTATTCAGAGATTTCAAACAAATTCAAGGTTGGAACGGTAAATATTGCGGATACAGACAAGTTTCGGGTAATGCAAACGGCAGACTGACGGTAACATGTAACTTTTCTCGTGAAAATGTAAATACTTTATACAATGCAATGCTTTTAAAACCCGACAGATATGTTGAAAGAACTCAGACCGAAATAATATGGGATAAACATATTTTCAATCCGAATATATGCAGAATTGAACATTCACATAGCCAAAACAAAGGCTATAGTGTCGATGAAAGATATGTTCCCGATTTAAAATAAAGTTTTGTAAATCTTAAAAAGAAAATATTTAAGTTTCTGAAAAATATTCCGTTAAGAATCTTGTGAAGGTATATAAGGAGTATTTTATTTATGCACGATTACGAAGAACTCAAAAATTCTATTGATAGCAAAAGAGAAGTTGAATTACAGGCGTTAAAAGCCGAAATCAACGGCATTGAAAATTTTATCGAAAAATGTTTTAAAATGTTTTTTGAAAGTTCATCTGCCCGCTCCGAACGCGATTTCAATGTATCATCTTTGTAAAAACAAAAAGACGGTTAATAAAAACCGTCTTTTTTATTTATTATATGCGGGGGTGCTGTCCCAGATATTATCTATCGAGGGAATATACTGAGAATTTTGCACTTCTTTTTTAGGCAGCGGCTTGTGATTAGGTTTTGGAGAATCGGTTCCGAACCATATCCATGCTGAAATAATTATACAAATTCCGAAAATCAACCATGAAATTAACTGCTGTGCGTTTACTGCATAAGATTTAGAATCTTTCGTTGCGGGGATTTCTTCAAATTCATCATTTCCGCAATCACAGTATTGAACTTTCGTGTTATAAATTTTTTGACATACACTACATTTAAACATTCTACAAGCTTATAATAATTCGGAAAGAATTCAATCATTCTTTCAAAGGAATTATTTGTGGGACTTATGTACAATTTTCCAAAGCATCTCTAAACTTGAGCCCCAGAATCAAGTTCAGGGTGACATATAGAGGTGGATTTAGTGTAATCTTTTATACAAATCCTTATTTATTTACATATTTTTGAATTTGTAAGATTACGGTCTTATTGATAGACGGCTTAGAAAAAGCTACACTCGCAGTTACAAGCACCACTCCAAAAATTATAGTAATAAGAACAAGAACTGTTTTTTTATTATTCATAAACATTTACCCTCTCAATATCATTGAAATCGCCGGGAGTCGAAAATGAAGTTTCATACCATATAAAAAATACTCCGTTAAATTTTATTGATTTTCTGGCAGAACCTTCGGGAAATTCAAGAATATCAGATTTTTCCAAACCTTTTATGGCAGGAATCAAATTTTCACTAACTTCACTCATATAAAAAGGATTTGTTGTATAAGCCTTGATATTACTGATATGTCTTGATTTATCAACTTTAAACGAAAAAATAAACGCTGTGCCTAAAGGAGCCGTTACATTAGAACGAAACATTACTTCATTTTGCAGATTACTGTGCCAGGTATTCCATGCGATTTGCTCTTCACGTTTGGTTAACTTTCTAACAGGTTGTTTTTGTTCCGATTGTTCGCTGACCGACTCGGACGATTTAGTCTTAGGTTGAAATGCGTCAGAAATCTTATTATCCCCGTTCAAAAAATCAGAGGGTTCAATTTCGGAACTTCGGAAACTTTTGTAAGGTTTTGGCTTTTTATGAGAAATTTTTACAGGTTCGGTATAGCGATTAAGATTAAAGTCAGACGAAGTGATTACGAACGACTTGTGGAGTTTCGGTGCCAAACCTGTAATCGCTGCGCTCAGACTTATTACTGCTATTATCAAAAATATTTGAAAAATTCTCATAATTAATCTTTATCAATTTTCGCGATTAATTCATCGCATGCATAAATATCAAAAGTTGTCTGACTCAAAAGCAATGTTTCAGCCAAAAGCAACGCAGTCGGGACAAGTGCTGCAATAAAACTTAAAGACAGACCTTTCAAGTCTCCGCCGATTTCCGTCATAAAGTAAGAAACGTTCATTGAGAATTCTATAAATATAATACACAATGCAATCGAAAGATATCTTTTATTATCGGCTTTGAGTTTTTTTACGCCTTCAAGTCCGAATATATTTACGCCGTGTTGCCTGTAATCACTGAATCCATCCTGTTTGATAACTTCCGATGCCTGAATTTTCTTTGACGCAGTGAATGCCGCAACAAAAGAAAAGAACGCAAATATAATCAGGAAAGTCGCAAGTACAAGAAATATAGGACTGAATCTTAAACCTGAAATTCTCACCCAACCTGCGGCTTCAGGAAAACACATTGCAAGAGTATTCGAAACACCGTAAGCCAAAAACGGAGCGGTTAAAATTCCAAGTAAAATTTCCCCCGCTGATTTCAATTGCAATGTAAACATTCTGTCTTTAATATTCTGAATTTTTGTTTTTCCTAAACTGTTTACATATCTGTCAATCCAGACTCTATATGCTTTCAAAACCGCTTCAAAATCTTCTCTGAATTCAAACTTATTAAGAGTAGCCTGCCATTCAGAACTGTTGCAGTTGAAGTATCCGCACGCAATAGCAACGGTTGTCATAATTCCCGTAAAGAACAATGAAATAAATATCGCGAACGACATAAAATTATCAACATTCATAAAATAAATCAGGTTGACAGAATATATTCCGAGAATAAATATTGCAGAAAGCCCGAGCATAAAATTCTGTGCCAATTTAGAAGTTTTTATACTGTCTTTCACTACATTATTCTGCAAATACAAGCAGGTTCCCTGTTTAAGCATAAGACAAACCGCAAAAATTATAAACGCATATATCGCCCAAACTTTTAAATTTGTCGGAAGATACAAATATTTTTCCGCTTCTTTTATTGTAAGTCCCATCAAATAATTTGAGACGGCAAACGAATTTATAATAGCGCATCCGAATAATGCAATATGTAAAAATACGCTCATTTTTGAATTAGAAGAAAGCTTATGTCTATACTCGTTAATAGAATAAGAAACCTGTTTAATAATACTTACACGGGCATTTTCAATAGGTTCGCGTTGTTTCTCGATTTTGAATCTTGTAAGCGTGGCAGAATCATTACCGTAAATTTGTTTCAAATCGTATTCGGTCAATTCTTCTTTTGCAATATCAGAAATTGTTTTTTCTTCCTGAACAAGTCTGATACCTACAAATTCCGTTGTATCAGCAAAAACAATTTTACAGACATTATTCATCTCAATTTTTTGCAGCGGCTTACCTTTAAACAGAATATTTTCGTTGCGAAAATTGTTTACAACAAAACATTTTCCCGTAATTTTATCCAACTGTACGGTCAAAAGAACGTCGTATGGAACATTTACAATAAAATCACAGTTAGGATTGCTGCCTATATTTATAACATCTTTATCGTTAAACGTTTTTTCTTGTGATGAAGATAAAATTACAATCGCCATAATTTAAAATAACCTTTCTATCTGTCGAGAGCGTGCACGAAATTTTTAACGGTTTTGTCTACATTTTGTTCGGGAGAAACCAGAAGTTTTTTCTCGCCTAAAACAGGAGCGAGAGTTTCTTTCACTTTATCGAGTTTTTCGGGATGAGCGTAAAGAAACATCATTGCCAAATCAGGAGCATACTTTTGAACGTTTTGAACATTTTTCGAAAAAGTATTCCAGTTTATCTGTTTTTCAACAGCACCTTCGTTTTCCAAATCACCCAGTACTACGATTGCAGGCATATACCCTTCTTTTTTCATTGTCAAAGCGTGAGAAAATGCTTTTTTCAAACCTACACCATAGGCGGTCCCGTAATCTTTCGCATCGTATTTTGTAAACGCATTCATAGCCTTGTCAATTCCGGAACCGTTAAAAGGTGCGCCTTCGTATATTAAGTATGCATCTTCAGAAACCCGTAAAATTTTGACGGTATCTTCGGGATCAAGAATATTGCAAATCTGGCGTACGGTCTTTTTCTGCGCATTCAATCCTTTTTGATTTGATGCGGATGAATCCACTACAAATATAACCGCTGCAGGTTTGAAATCATCTACTTTTATATGTCTTGCGGCATTAAAAATCAATTTTCCGATAATCGAAATCGCAAGAATCAATAATCCTATAATAATCAGTTTTTTGTTCATATACCAACTCGTTTTTTATTTAATAGTAGCATATTTAACCTATAAAATCAATAATTTGCTACAAACGTGGTGGTTATGTTATAATCTTTTTACAAAAAAGGAGAGAGAATGGAAAAATTATTGGAATTAGCGGCAGTATTTGTAACCGCGTACATTATAGGTTCAATCCCGACAGGATACATTATCGTAAAAACCTTTACGGGACAAGACATCAGAACAATAGGTTCCGGTTCTACCGGCGCTACAAACGTAAAAAGAGTTATGGGAAAAAAATGGTTTTTCATAACACTTCTTCTTGACGCGTTCAAAGGTGCGTTACCCGTAGTACTGGCTAAAATCTTTGCAACAACATTCACGGGAATAGGATTGCTTCCTGTAGTTGCGGCAATTGCAGTAATCCTGGGTCACAGCCGTTCAGTATTTTTAAAATTCACGGGCGGAAAGTCTGTTGCCTCGGGAGTCGGCACAATCTTAGCGCTTAACTGGCAGGTTGGATTAATGATTGCTTTAATCTGGTCGATAATTACTTACGCATCAAAATATGTTTCACTGGGTTCAATCATAGCGTTGGCTATATCACCGTTTTTGATGTGGTGGTGCAAAGCTCCCGCTGCATATATTGCGTATTGTGCGTTGGGTGCTGTTTATATTATATGGCTTCACAGAAGCAATATTCAAAGACTTATCAAAGGCGAAGAAAACAAAGTTCGATAAAACTTATTCAGGGGCACAAAGCCCCTGATTTTTTAAATTTAGCCTCTAATTACTTTTGCGAGATTACTGTTCCCCGTCATTGAAAGTTGGGACTGCGGTTTATCATCTGCCTGCGTAGTTGAAGAATTTTTTGCCTTAACTTCATAAGATTTAATGGAACGTTTTCCTGTTAATCGTTGCATAAAGTTATAGTATTTCTTCAAAGCGCCTGTCGCTTTATTTTGTCGTTCTTCAATTTTAAGGAGTTCATCTCTTGAATGTTCTTTAACAGACATACCTACAGATTTTCTTGTTAAGATTTCACTGATTGTAGTGTTTGTTAAAGTAATCCAACTCATACCCATAAGTGATGCGTGATATTGCTTACTGAATGTATTATTGAACAGGTCAATAAGAAGCATTGAGTAGAACTGTCTTGAACATTCCTGAACAAATCTTTCTTTAAACTTGGTTTCTGCACCGTCTTTGTCATTACCGTTTGATTTGAGCATTACCATATTGTAGTTGTCTGTCATCAAGAACCACATTGTTGCTGCGGTTGAAGCGGTTTTGGCAAGATTTGCGAGTTCTGCGTTTGAAACAGATGATTGAGTATCAGTGTTAAACGCTTTCATAATATTATCTTCCACAAATTTTTGGAATTTTTCAGGAGTATAGCCTTTCTTTCTTGCTTCGGTACCGATTTTTTCAATACTCATTGCCAGTGCTTGAATATCTTTTATTTGACGTTCGTTCGCCTGAACATATTCAAGGAATTTGTCGCTTGAATAACCTTGTTTTAAGGCATCTGATTTTAATTTTTCAATATCTTTTGCAAAGTCCTGCAAACCTTTAGCGGATTTTAGAGGGTCTTTTTTATTGAGCGCACCTTTAATGCCTTTGTCTACTAATCTGTAAGGAAGTGTTACTGCATTCCAGGCAAATCTGAATGGTGCTATTACAAAATCAATTGCAGGTTTTACTTTTTTATCGCGTGCCCCGAGACTGATTGTTCCGTCGGAATTTCTTGTCATTGCGGCAACATCTTTGTATTTTTGCGCGAGTTCGGTGTAGTTGTTATCTTCAAGAACTTTTACGATATTATCAAAATCTTTGCCATCGATTCTGAAGTCGGCAAGTCTTGTCTTTTTGTTGTATAAATTTTTGAACGGCTGCATTACAACTTTAAGCATATTATCTAATTGCGGAATTAATTTTCTTGCGCCTTTTAATGCAAAACCTGCAGCAATAACTCCACCTGACGCTTTCATTAATGTAGAGAAAGTAAGGAGAGGTTTTTGTTGTTCTTTAGGTTTTGATTGAGCGTTGTTTGAACCGAAAGATTTTACAGGTTTAATATGTCTTTCAGGCGCTTTATTTTTCTCATTTTCGGCTCTGGCTTCTTCAGGAGTAAGTTTTGTAATATGTTTGCCGTTTCTGAGACGGGAGTAGGTTTCGGTAACAAGCGTTGTTGCACCTGTCATAAGCATAGTACCGAACGCAGATTGGTTAACATATTTATTCAAAGCGCCGAATGTAACGAGCATCAAATATGCATTCATCACAAGACGGCTCATTTCCTGACGGAATCTGGCTTTCTTTTCGGTTTTAGCGGCATTCGGATCATCATCCATCATTCTGGAGAGGTTGTAAGCATCCGTAGCGAGCAATATTGCAGGCGGCAAACCGGAAACCATACGACACAATGCGCGTTCGTGTTTTGTATCATAGTTACCTTTTTTAGGGTCAAATGTTTTTACGGAATTTTGGAATAACTTAGAAGAGATTTCTTCTTTTGATTTTCCTTTTAAGGATTCGGCTGTTTCTAGCAAGCCTTTCAAAGCGCTGACTTCCGAATCAATTTTTGAACGTTGTCTTATATTTTTGAAGAACGGTTTTTCAAGTGTTTTTTGAGACCAACTTTGAAGCGGTTTAAATTTTCCCAGCATTGCAACCGAACCGTTAAGAATATCAAACGGAAGAATTTTGAACGGATATATCAAACCATCCCAAATATGATGAGGTATAGTTTTTTGATTAACAATTACACTGTCTTCTGAAAATTGAACCAATTTTTTTGCATGTTCTGACTTTTTCAAATGCTCAACCAGAGTATTAACCATCTTTCCGAGATGACCGTCGGTAATATCCGTTAGGTTTTTGAGATTGTATACAGTTTGTCCTTTTTTATAAAAAACCTTGTTAACCGCCGAAGATACAGAAAGACCTTTAAATGATAAATTCTCTGAATTATGATTTAAAGGTCTCTTAATATCTGAATTATTAAATTGTGACATGAATTCCGAAGAGGATAAAGGCTCCTGATTTGGAGATAGCATCGCCCTTTGCTTCTGCTTTGGCGGTATATGAAATTGCGTTTGTCTTACCAGCATTTTAAAATTGTCCTTCCCGTCATGTATTCTTAACCAGAAAGGAAATTTTGGCAAGACTTTTTTAACAAAAAATTTACTTAATTTAACATGTTGTTAAAAAGCCTTAACCGAACAGGCCTCCGAGAAACGTCCCTGCTTTTTCAAGAATACCTCCTGCACTCTGGTCTCCGCCTGCAAGACCGCCAACAGCCTCGCCGATACTGTTCAACATGCCAAACACATTAGAATTTCCGCTACTTGACTGAGCACCGCTATTACCGTTCATCGCATTCAATTGCGCCATGGTTCCAAGCCTGTTCATCATTGAAGAAGCCTCCTGGTTTGAGATATATCCGTCTCCGTTAGTATCCGCCATTGCAAAAACACTGCCCGAATCAAGTTGCATACCCATCATGCCTGCGGCGTTTTGAATTTGCGCAATATTTTTCATGCAATTTTGTTCTTTAAAAATTGCACTCTGCTGCTGCGACTGCTGCATATAAAAGTCTCGAAACTCCGACCTTGACATGCCTGAATTTCCGACTTTACTATATTGTTGTGTCACAGCTCCGTAGAAGCCGCCGTTTACACCGCCGGGTCCGCCCATTATTATTATCCTCTATTATATACTTTGTATATATTTAAAAACAAAAACATATACAAAATTGCGCGCATACATGTATTATGCCCTTGAAAACACTTTATATAACAAGATTTTAAGCACTTAACAACTTGTAATAATTTCTTTTATAAGTGATTTAAATTTAGCTTTTGCCCTGTTAGTTATATCAATAACCTCTGCATGAGAAAGCGCATCACCATTCTCGGAACTTGCGGCATTTGATATACAGCTGATTCCAAGAACCCGCAGCCCGCAATAATTTGCAACTATTGCTTCCGGAACCGTAGACATCCCGACTGCGTCGGCACCGACGAGTCTTGCCATACGGATTTCGGCGGGAGTCTCGTAAGATGGTCCTGTGTTTGCGAGATAAACCCCTTCTTTCAAATCAATAGCCAATTTTTCTGCAGATTTTTTCGCGATATCGCGCAAATCTTTTTTATAAACTTCCGACATATCCGGAAATCTTTCACCCATAGATTCATCATTGGCACCGATTAGAGGATTTGACCCCATACAATTTATGTGGTCTTTTATCAGCATCAAATCCGAAGGTTTGTAAGTCTCGTTCACCGCACCTGCGGCATTAGTTAAAATAAGAGTTTTTACGCCGAGTTTTTTCATAACCTTTACGGGATAGGTAATTTCCTGCATTGAATGACCTTCGTAAAAATGATTACGCCCTTGCATCATAACTACCTTTTTACCTTCTATTTCGGCAAAAACCAACCTGCCCTTGTGCCCCCTAACAGTAGAATTTATAAAATGAGGAATTTCGGAATATGACACCGCAATATCACAGTATTCATCGGCAAGTTCGCCCAGACCCGAACCCAGAATTATTCCGATTTCGGGTTTGTAACCGTTAGTTTTCTCTTCAATAAATTTCGTTGTATCCTCTATAAACATATAAAAACCCCTTTTAATCATGAAAAAAAACACACTAATCCATAGGGTCAGTGTGTTTTTATAAAAAATAATATTAGCCTACCAAACGGTTATCATCAGCTTCGGAAGCTTTAACCATAATAGCGTGTTCAACAGGATTTTCTCTTGTATATCCGGCTTCATAGTTTTCTTCAAAAGCGAATTCATCGTGAGCTTTTTTAGCTTGATTTTCGTCAACGAGTCTTTTTGCAAGTTCTGCAATTTCGTAAACCAATTGATATCTGTTTTCGGTATTTTCGTTTAAATCCCAAGCTACTTTTATAATTTGCTCCATATTGTAAACCTCTTTTCTTTATATTGTTATTTTATAATAATATATAAAATTTTTTTTCGCAAGTAGTAAAAAATCATGGATTTATATACAAGTTTACACTAAATAAAATCCACTCTGCCACTTCTCGTCATTGCGGGCTTGACCCGCAATCGCATCAATGTCACGATTATGCGATCCTGAATCAAGTTCAGGATGACGCAATGTCGGAATAATATACCTTATGTAAACTTGTATATAAATCCTCAAAATCATGATATAATCAAAAGCATGAATATCAAAGACAAATTCAAACTGTTCCAATGGCTAGAGGCGCTGATATGGATTTTAATATTAAGCGTAGTTATCTGTGGTGTCAGATATCACCAGTACAAAGAAAAAAAGAGTTTAAAAACTTATCAGATATTTTTGCAGGATGTTGACGGACTGATAGTTGGTTCTCCAGTTAGAATGATGGGTGTTCCGATAGGTTACATCGAAAAAATAAAAATAGTCGGAGATAATGTTTACGTTAAATTTATTCTGACCAAACAGGGAGAAATCTTACCTAAAGGCTCTGTTGCAACAGTGGAATTCAACGGGCTCGGTGGTTCAAAATCTCTGGAAATTTACCCTCCGAACTCACAGAGCATTGCAACAAACAAATTAATTGTTGTTCAAAATCCGAAACGTCTAAACAGCGCAATAAGTCTGCTTGATGATATGTTTAAAAAATTGGATTCAATGATAATTCGCGGCGGACATTTCGCGTCGGAAATGAAAGATTACTTTCCTGCAAAATCCGACGCTAACTCTCAAATGAGAAAAAATGACTTAAAAGAAATTGATAATCTTCTGGATAAATTTGAAGAAAACAGAGTTAATTTCAAAAATAATATAAAGGAGTTAAAAGATGAATAGCTCAAAGGTAAAGATTATTACAAATCCTGTTGTACTTGAAAACCTACGTGTAATGCGCGACAAAAATACTGACAGTCAGGGTGTAAGAATTGCAACAAGAAAAATCACCCGATGCCTGCTTTACGAAGCTTCAAGAAATCTCCCTCTGGTAGAACAGGAAATCGAAACGCCTTTGACAAAATTCAAAGCAAAAGTCATAGATCCGACGATTAATCTTATAATTTCTCCGATATTGAGAGCAGGACTGATTTTTACGGACGAAGCCATTGATATCCTTCCGCAAGCCTGCATTCGTCATATCGGAATGTACAGAGACGAAAAAACGCTAAAACCTGTCTGGTATTATAATAAAGTTCCTATGGACGCACCTAATCCAGAAAAATTTTATATTTATCTGACAGACCCGATGTTGGCTACAGGAAACACTTTGATTGAAGCTATTAAACTTTATGCAGATAAAGGTATTCCTATTGATAATATAAAAATTATATGCATAATTGCTGCACCGGAAGGTATTAACAATATCCAAAAACACTATCCCGATATTGAAATTACAACCGCCGCGGTAGACGACCATCTTAATGAAAAAGGTTACATTGTCCCGGGAATGGGTGACGCAGGCGACAGAATTTTTAATACATAACATTTTATTACTTTTTGTAAATAAAATCAAATTTCTCATAAAGTTTTGACAAAATGTGCCGTTATCCTATTCGTGTAGAAGTTAAGAAAAGGATATACTAAATGGTATCAAACGTTTCCGGTATGGGAAGTGCCAAGAATGTAAACAAAAAAGAAGAAGAGTTAAAAAAACAGCGAGAAGCCCGCGCTAAAGGCGAGATTATTATAGAACGCGGAATGACGGTTTCCGAACTTGCAAAAAAATTTAAAATGTCAGTTGATGATTTTAAAAAAATGACAGGTTTGAAAAGCTCCGCTCTTACAGTCGGAAATTCACTCAAAGGAATCCCGACTGATACTGTACAAGGCGGAAAAGGACTTGCCTCCCTCGCAAAAAAGCACGGGATGACTTTAAAAGAATTCTGCAATCTTAACGGAATTCATGAAAACTACAAGCCACAAAAAGGCGAAGCGTTTTATGTATTTCCAAAACAAGACACTGCAGCCGCTCAAAAACCTAAAACTCCCACAACCGAAGCTTCTACCCCAAAACCTTCGGCACAACCGGTCCCTCAGGCAGCAAATCCCTCTGCACCTGCGGTTTCCTCCGAACAAAAAACTTTAACTGCTGATGAAATTGTTGAAAAACTTGAAAAAGCCGCTGACGACAACAGAGGTGCGGTAGGAAAGCCTGATTTCGACAACGTCTTTAACCAAATAACGCCTGAACTTGCCATAGATGTCGTAACTAAGTTCCAGGAAAAATACGGTAAAAGTT
>CAOJDT010000008.1 GCA_948433295.1 uncultured bacterium | reverse complement strand
CCCCCCCCCCCCCCCCCCCCCCCCCCCCCCCCCCCCCCCCCCCCCCCCCCCCAAGCGGAATCATAGCCAGGCTTTTACCCTTGCCGAAGTTTTAATTACATTAGGTATTATCGGAATAGTAGCGGCAATGACAATGCCTACGCTTATTCAGAAACATCAGGAACGAGTCACTGTTACTAAGCTTAAAAAGTTTATGAGCGTAATGAACAATGCAGTCCAAATGGCAATAAACGAAAATGGGCCGATTGAGACCTGGTCATTGACAAATTCAGTGTTTGATGAAAATGCTGGTTCAAATACTGATGAATCGCTTGCAGGTACAGATTACTTCATGCGTAATTATATATTGCCCTATGTAAAATATACAAAATACTGTTCTCCAACTGATTCAAGTTGTCATCGTTATGAGCGTTATTCACTGGATGGAACAAGGTTTGAGTCTTTTACTGAACATGTACTTCTTGCAGACGGTTCGGTTATAAATGGTATGTGGATATCGGATTCATTTTGTAATTCTAATCAGGGTGATTCAAAGCAGTTACGAAATGTATGCGGTCAGATATTTTATGATACAAACGGGCGTACAGGACCTAATAAAACAGGTGTAGACGTATTTTTATTCTACTTTACAAAATATGGTGTAATTCCGCAGGGCACAGCATTAGAGACAAAATCAAATTCCTTTGGCAAAATGTGTAATTTATCAACGTCTAGCAGATTAAACGGTTATGGCTGTGCCGCGTGGGTGATTTATAATGAAAATATGGATTATCTGCATTGTAATGACCTTTCTTGGGACGGCAAGAAAATGTGTAAGTAAAATAAAAAGCGGAGTTATTTAAACTCCGCTTTTTTAGCTATTCTTAATTATTTGATTTTTGATGCTATACGTGTAGAACGAAACCGCCTTTTTCAGCGTTTTCAAGTTTATCTCCTTCGATTTTAGCGCGAAGGTTTTTGATATATTTGTATACGTAATCTCTCGGCAAGTCTAAGAGCCCTGCCAAATCTTTTGCGTATACTACCTGATTTTTATTTTTTGCAAAGTGATCAAAAACTTTTTGTTCTCTGTCTGTAAGTGCTTTTTTAAATACAACTCTTACTTCTTCTCTAAGTGCATCTGCTTCGATTTCTGCTTTAACTGCTTTTACGTTTGCTTTTGTCCTTGCCGTTTTTGTTTTTGTTGTCGTAGCTTTAGGTGCTGCTTTTTTCGTTACAGATTTTTCTGTTTTAGTTTTTGCAGGTTTAATAGTTTTGACAGGAGCTTTTTCTTCAGCTTTTTTTATCGGTTTAGAAATTTCAACATCCGCGTCAAGTTTCAATTTTGAAACTGAGAAAGGAGACGGTGCGATGTCTTGTTCTCTTTCATACGCACGTTGAGCAATAGTGCTGATTCTTTCGCCTTTTGTCTGCATCCAGTTATCTTCGGTAGACATAACCGGTTTTCCTTGCAATACTATATCAATTAAATCATTGGTAGGTTTTGCTTCTTCAATTTTCTTTCCCAACTTAGCTGCAAATTCTTCCAAAGTAATCTTTTCTAATGAGCTTCTCCATTGTTTTATCTCTTCTTTGCTCAAGTATTCAGACATTCATTAATCTCCTTAAACTCTATGTGTTTTTAACCTTTGATACCTTTAATTTAGCACAAACCATGCCGAAAAAATCAAAATGTTTCATAAAGTAAATTTTTATTTTTTATTGTAACGATAGTATTTTGACTAATTGATTTTTTATGCAAGAATTCCCGAATCCAATAATTTTTGGACTTCATCGTTCATAATTTTATGGATATCTTTGATTTGTTTTGTTCCGTCAATGCTTATGAAATTGTATTCTGATTTCATTTTGTCGTATTGTTCGAGGCATTTGTTCTGATAGATTTCAAAGCTTTTGTAGAAATCCGTAGAAAATCCGACGTCTCTTCCGCTTTCGTAAAAGTCCAGTCCTGTCGTGCCGATGATGCGTTTTAAGAGTACATCAACAGGCATATCAAGATAAAAAACCAAATCAGGTTCGGGCGCATATTCGTAAAGATTTTTTACCCATTCAATGTCTTGTCCGCGAACAACATCTCGCGCAAGCGCAGTATAAAAATATCTGTCCAGAAGTACTATAAACCCTGATTTTAAAGCCGGAATAATCTGGTTTTCCAGACGGTCTGCGAAATCTGCCGCATACAATAAGCTGTAAGTTGTTGCATTTAAAAGGTTTCGGTCTTTTGCATCATCAATTACATTTGCGATTAATCGTGATGTTTTCCACTCCGACACCATAACCCCGTAGGATTTGTCCTGAATAGATTTTTTCAAAAGTTCAAGTTGTGTCGATTTCCCTGAGCCGTCGGTTCCTTCGATTACGATTAAAAGTCCTTCGTAGCCGTTTTTTGTTTTATGTTCCATTTTTACACCTCAATCCCTTTTTCGCGAAGAACCTCCTTCAGCAGTTCTCTGATTTTGACCTGTTTTGAATGTATAGAATCATTTGCGTCAAGTTGAACAAGACCGAATTCGTCGACCATTTTTTTGTATTCGTTAATAACTCTGCCCTGGAAAATCATATAGCTTTCGTAAGGATCGCTGCTTAGTTTCAAATCCATACCTGCTTCGTAGAATTTAGGATTTCTGTTAAAACAGATTCTTTCCAGCGATGTTTTAGGGTCAATATCGAAATACACCGCCAAATCGGGTTTATAGGCAAAGTCATAAACTTTTCTCACCCAATTAGCGTCAACGCCTCTCGCTACATCTCGTGCAAAGGCTGTGTATGCGTATCTGTCTGCAAGTACGATAAATCCTGCTTTCAGCGCAGGGGCAATAACCTGTTTTGCGCGATCTGCAAAGTCTACCGCGTGCAAAAGTGAGAATGTTCTCGGAGAAAGCATATTTTTCTTTTTGGCTAACTTAGTTGTTTGGCTGATTAATTCAGAGGAATTCCATTCGGTAAATATTACGTCCTGACCGATTGATTTCAGCCAATCGCGCAAAAGTGCAAGTTGTGTAGATTTTCCGGAGCCGTCAATCCCTTCTACGCAAACAAGTGTTCCTTTTAAATTATGTTTTTCCGTGAGTCTTCCCAATTTTTTCTCCTTAATTTTCTTCAAGTTGGGCTGCGCTGATTTTCCCGAATTTTGCCGATAAATTATCTACAAGGTGTATAAAATAAAGTTCGGGTTCCAAATCACGCTGGTCTAAGTCGATGATTGCGCCCCAATCGCTTCTGCCGTGGTGTGCCGCAATCATTTTGGCAATTTCTTTAAATCCTTCTGCCATACATATTGTGAAACCGTATTGTGAGTGTGTAAGCCATTCTTTACGGAAGGTTTCATCATAATCTATAATTCCCGATTCGGTATCTATTGTGTATTCAAAAATTTTACCGATATCGTGAAGTATACACGCCGCTAAAATGTGGTCTCGATTAAATTTGTAATTTGAATTATCCATATTGATTTCGGCATATTTGAGACATTCAAGTGTATGAACCATCAAGCCGCCAATATAGTTGTGATGCATAACTTTTGCCGCAGGCATTACTTTTATTCTGTCTTTATGTTCCATAAAGAATTTTGTCAGAAAGGAGTTCAATTTTTCGTCTTGAATTTTGTCAAAATAAGAAGTCAGTTCTGCGTAAACTTTTTCTCTTTCGCTTTCGTCAAGTCCTGTTTTTGCTTCCTTAATAAGCGAAACTGCCGTAACAAGACAATTGTTAAATTTTTCGTTAAATGATGCGGTTACAAGTCGCAAAATATTTCCGCTGCGAAAAACTTTGCTGTCGATTCGGTTAAGAGTTTCTTCCCACAATATGCAGTTTAAAACAGTGTTATTTTCCGTATTTTTGAGTTGTAGTTTTCCCATTTTTGTACCGGCTTTAGTGTCACCGATTGAGAATGTTACTACTTCATAATTTACTTCTGTGCTAAACATTATAATATCCTTTATAATTTATACTCCTTATATAAATTTTAGCACAAAGAATAAATTTAACATAATATTATTTTAGATTTAATTTTTTGTTCTGTCTACAATCTTGTTTTTATTCCCCCATACAAATGACGTACGGATTTCTTCTCCAACCCTTTCTATGAGGTGATTTGCGTTTTCCTGTCGCAACTCGTTGAATTTTTTACAGCCTGAATTCATTTCGTTAATGAATTCATCTGCGAACGCGCCGCTTTGAATATCTTTGAGTAAATTTTTCATTGCCTGACGGGATTGTTCACCTATAACTTTCGGTCCGCGAGTCATATCTCCGTATTCGGCTGTATTTGAGATTGAATATCTCATATCGGCAAGCCCGCCCTGATTCATTAAATCAACAAGAAGTTTCATTTCATGAAGGACTTCAAAATATGCCATATATGGAGAATATCCTGCATCAACGAGTGTTTCAAATCCTGCTTTTATAAGAGCCGAAACTCCGCCGCAAATTACAGCCTGTTCTCCAAAAAGATCTGTTTCGGTTTCTTCTTTAAAAGTTGTTTCAATTATTCCTGCGCGTCCTGCACCGATTGCCGATGCGTAAGAAAGTGCTACTTCTTTTGAATCTCCCGTCGGGTCTTGATAAATTGCGATTAATGACGGAACGCCTTTGCCTTCCAAATATTCGCTTCTGACCGTATGACCCGGTCCTTTTGGTGCGACCATAATTACGTTTATATCTTCGGGTGCAATAATTTTTTTGTAATGTATATTGAACCCGTGAGAGAACATTAAATACTGACCTTTTCTCATATAAGGTCTTATTTCTTCCTCGTAAACTTTTGCTTGGATTTCATCAGGAATCAGTATTTGAACTATATCTGCGCTCTGAACGGCATCTTTAATAGACATTGTTCGTAGCCCGTATTCCTGAGCCTTAACTTCGGACTTACTTCCCGTACGAAGACCAATGATTACGTCGCAGCCGCTATCTTTGAGGTTTGTTGATTGTCCGTAACCCTGTGAGCCGAAGCCGATAACCGCGATTGTTTTGGTTTTAATCAGGTTTTTATCAATATCTTTGTCCAAATATATTTTCAAATCTTGCATAAGACCTCTTTTCTTATTTATATTCCGTCATCTGATTTTAACACAAAGGTGAAAAAGAATTCAATTTAAATTTAATGTGATTTATATAGTGAATTACACCAGAAAACAGCTAAAATTGTCACCCTGAACTTGTTTCAGGGTCTCATAATCGAGAGATTCCGAAACAAGTTCGGAATGACATTAGAGCTATATTTGGAGCATATTTGTATATTATTCCCGATTTATGTGTAAAAAAATGTTACATTTTGAACTGTTTTATTAAAGTTTTTATTACCTATTACCGATATGGGTAATAGAATCAGAAATTTAAGGAGAATTTTATAAATGTTAAAAAAGATTGTATCACCTTCGTGTAATGTATGCGACAGTGTGGAATTTATATTAAGAGGAGCGAGAAAACGCCGCAATATGGCGATTACCTCTGCAAAAAGCATTAATGCGGATGCAGGGATTAAAACAGGGCTTTCTGCGGTTAAGTAAGTGCGCGAAAGTCAAAAGATTAGAGAGCTTTAGAAAAAGACCGATTTTTAAAATCGGTCTTTTTGTTGAAAAATATTTGAAAATAGTTTATAATAAGCCTAAGCGGCAGAGCTGCAGAAATTTTACAATCGAAAAGAAAGGAAAGAATAAAAGTATGAAAACCATTGATATGACTGCATTTGCGGGGGGGGGGCAACTGAGTTGCAGCACCCTGACACTAAAAAGCGATGAGGCACGGGAACTGACTGGCTATGAGTCTGAGCACTACTCTGGAAAGAACCTTGTAGAATCACTAAGCACGGTGGCTGAGCCACATCACCCTGACACAAAAATGCAAAACTATCCAGGTCATCCTGAATTTATTTCAGGATCTCAAACGACAAACGAGAAAGAAACAGAGATTCTGAACAGTAACAATTTATGTTGTATGAAACAGTCCACGTTTCAGAATGACAATGCAAAAGCCGCTTTTACCTTGGCAGAGGTCTTAATCACACTCGGCATAATCGGAATAGTCGCTGCAATGACTATGCCGGCTTTAATAGCAAATTACAAGAAAAAAGAAACGGCAACGCGTTTAAAGAAATTTAATACTGTTATGACTCAGGCAATTATGTTGTCCGAAGTTGAAAACGGGGATTCAAAGTATTGGGAGAAAAGCAACGATTACTTACTCAAAGATGAAAATGGCGATTTAATTCGTGATGAAAATGGTAATGAGCAGTATGATGATAATAAAGGTATAGAATTTACGTATCCGTTTATAATGCGATATTTTGCCCCGTATATAAAATATTCTAAAATTGAAAAAGCTCTTCCTTATAGTAATGGGAGAAAATATACCACAATATTTTTTGCAGACGGAAGTGTTGTGCGTATAAAACTAGGTATGTGTGTAGATTGGACTTATTTTGTAAACGGTATTAAAGCATCAAACAGTGGCGGGCGAGATACGTTTTATTTTTTGTTTTGTCCTTGGCATCCCCAATCTTATGCGAAATGGGGTCCTTATTATAATTTAGCTTGGAAAAAAGGCAGGGATGACATTATTTCCAAGTGTAAGTCTGACGCTCTAGCTTGTTCTAAACTTTTAGAATTTGACGGCTGGGAGTTTAAGGATGACTATCCGTACAAGTTGTAATATTCGTAAAAAAAGTCCCTGTATGTAAGGGACTTTTTTTATTTTTGCGGTTTTACGAGAAACTTAATCGCTTTCCCCTCAATATGTTGCTGCATAGCCCATTCGATTTTGTCGAGCCCGATTGTATCGGTTATGAGTTTTTCAACCTCTACGTCCCCTGAAGCTATGTAATCAAGTGCCATTCTGAAATATTTCGGAGTATGGTGGAATACGCTCATTAATTTTATATCGCCGTAGTGCATTTTTGTTGTGTCGAAACTTACAGTTGAGCCTGATTTACATCCTCCAAAGAAGTGTACGGTGCCGCCCGGACGTACGCAGGAGAAAATTCTCTCCCAAATTTCGGGTAATCCTACACATTCTACAGCCACATCAAGCCCTTTGTGTTCATCTGTAAATTCTTTGAAGATTTTTTCGGGATTCGGATACTTGTTCAAATCCACAATTTCATCAGCGAGCGCGAATTCTTCCGCCATTTTTAATTTTAGAGGGTTTCTGCCTGCAACGATTACCTTTGCGCCTTTGAGTTTTGCAAGTCTTGCAAACATCAATCCTATAGGGCCGATTCCGATAATTCCGACAGTCTGCCCCGCTTTAATTTCGGTTCTTTCCACACCGTGAACCACATTGGCTAGAGGTTCGCAGAACGCGGCTTTATCAAAGCTTAAATTTTCAGGCAGAATAAGCATATTTTTCTTTACGATTCTTGCGGGAACGGTTATGTATTCCGCATAAGCACCGTTTAGTAAATTAAGGTTTTCGCAAAGATTATATTCTTCACGTTTGCAAAAGAAACATTCTCCGCAAGGCGCCGAATTTGCCGCAACAACACGGTCTCCGACTTTTAGGTTTTCTACGCCGCGTCCGATTTTTTCTACAATGCCTGCAAATTCGTGACCAAAGCCTGATGGTATGCTTTTTATTAAAACAGGATGTCCGCGGCGAAAAGTTTTCACGTCAGTACCACAAGTCAGGGCTGACATTACTTTTACTACAACTTCGCCTTCTTCAGGCGGTTTTACCATAACGTTTTCAAGTTTTATATTTTGTGGTCCGTAATATTGTATTGCTCGCATTTTTAATCCTTGATTTTTATATAAGCTTTCATAATTCTGTTGTTAATTGTATCATCAAAAGCTTTTTGTATATCATTTAATTTATAAATTGTCGACATATTCTTAACATTCACTTTTCCGTTTCTAAGAAGTTCAAGAGAATCTTTCAAATCGGCAGGTGACGGAGAATAACTTCCCATAACGGTAAGTTCTCTGTAATAAATTTCGTTATTCGCGTAACCCTTATTTTGAGGCGTACTTGAGAACACGAGGATTGTGCCGCCGCTTCGAATGTTTTTTAATGCGACGTCAATCGCCTTATCTGCGCCCGAAGTCATAAATACGGCGTCAAATTCCTGATTTTGTGCGAGTTCTCGGGAATCAAGCGATTCAATGCCTAAATTCTTTAAGAATTTAATTCTCTCAGGCAGAAGGTCACATCCGGTAACTTTCATTCCAAAAGCTTTCAATGCTTGTGACATAAGGATTCCGATTGAGCCGAGCCCTATGACGAGAACTTTAGAGTCATTCATCAAATTTGCTCGTTTTATTGCTCTGACGCAGCATCCAAGAGGCTCATAGAAGGATGCTTCTACTTCTGTAAGATTTTCGGGCATAAGATGTGCGACATTTTGTAAATGTTCTTCCGAGAGATAAACGTATTCGCTAAATCCGCCAGGTTTAATGTTTGTGCTTTTAAAATGTTCGCACATTGAAACGTTTCCGTGTTTGCAAAAATTGCATTTTCCGCAAGGTATATGGTGAGATGTTACTATTTTGTCGCCGATTTGAAAATTTGTATCCGAGTCAATTTCGGATATTTGAGCGACTATTTCGTGACCGAGAACGGTTCCGTTTTTCGAGATATGTTCGCGGAATTTTACGATATCCGAGCCGCATAATCCGCAGCCCAGAACTTTTACTATGGCACCTTTTTTGCCGTTTAATTTTAAATCTTCCGTTTGTGTAACGGAAATTTTATCATTATCAATAACTGCTATGTTCATATTTCGCCTCTCGATTAAATTTTAACATAAAACTTGCGAACCTGCAAAAAAAATTATATAATATGTATATGGCACGAATAAGAAGATTAACTTGTCTTGATATTCCAAAAATAGAGAAAATGATTGAATATCTTGATAATAAAGATAATTATAAGTTTACTCAAGCCTTGAAAAATGAGGCGATGACACTGCTGCATACGATGTTGCCTTTGAAGTATAAATTTCTTCCCGAATCTTATGTGTTATGTGAAGGTAAAGAGATTCTCGGGTTGATTACCGTAATCCCTACGATGGGAAACCCCTTTAAAATTAATATTTCACGTCTTATTTTCGGGAATAATTATTATGATGCGGGTAAGCAGCTTGTTGAATTCGTAATTGCCAGATTCGGAGCTAAAGGCGCAACATCTTTTTGCGTGACCGTAGACCAGTCTCATGATGAATTGTTGCATTTGTTTTCGGACGGCTGCGGGTTTAGGCATTGTTCTTATGAAAATTTGTGGAAAATAGAAAACTTTAAACCCGAAAATGTCCATGCCGCAAACTTTCGACCTTGTCAGAATTCCGATGCAAAACAGGTAAGCCGCTTGTTTAACGGTGAATTAAAATCTCTTTTTCGTCCTTCACTTGAGCGCAATAAAAATGAATATAAAGAGCCGTTTTTTACGGGATTGACAAATTTTTATAAAAACAGATATGTTCTTGAAGAACCTCAGAAAAAACGGATTATTGCTTATCTTTCAATAACCACGACTGACAATATCAATTTTATTCTGGATTTGTCTGTTAACGAGGGGTATAATCTTTCGTACGACGAAATCCTCTATTTTGCCATGAAAGAAATTTCTATGCGTAAAACAGAATTTTACGCATTTATCAAGCACAAACAATACACCAAAACCGCAGATGATTTTGAAGTTTATCTGAAATCACGCGGGTTTAACTGTATTCAAACCCAACATGTGCTGGTAAAAGATTTTTATAAACCCGTGAAACAAACGGAAAATGCCTTTCAGGTCTTTCTCTTTAGCGATAATAAAGTTTCTGCTAATTAAACATAAATAATAAAAAGCTCCCGTAAAATACGAGAGCTTTTTTGTTATCTTTTTAGAAAACTTATACAGCGTAAACGCTAACTTGTTTTCTGTCACGTCTGTGAGATTCGAATTGAACTTTACCGTCGATAAGAGCGAATAAAGTGTCATCAGAACCGATACCAACGTTGTTGCCAGGGTGAACTTTAGTTCCGCGTTGACGAACTAAGATGTTACCGGCTTTAACGATTTCTCCGCCGAATTTTTTAACGCCTAAACGCTTCGCTTCGGAGTCACGACCGTTACGGGTAGATCCCATACCTTTCTTATGTGCCATTTTTCATTTCTCCTTGTACTACGTACGTAGGTATAACTTACGTTTATTGTAATTTCGCCTACATACAATTTTGTAACCTGTGCCGGTATTTTTATCTCCGGCTTTATTTGACTCATGCACTCGGGTATTTTCTTTAATACTGAAAGTATTTTTTGAAACTTATCCCTCGCACCTGTCTTTGGGTTGAAGCTTACGCTTCAGCGTTTTCTGTAGTTTCAGCTTTTTTCTGAGCAGAAGTTCTGATTTTGTTAATCATAACTCTTGTAAAGCCTTGTCTGTGACCTTGTTTTTTTCTGTAACCTTTTTTAGGTCTTTGTTTGAAAACGATAACTTTTTTTGCTTTGTCGTGAGCCAAAACAGTACCTTCAGCAGATGCACCTGCAACATAAGGTTGACCTACTTTAGATTTTTTACCGTTAACAATCATGATGATTTTGTCAAAAACAATTTTGCTGTCTTTGTCAGCATCAAGTAATTCAACGTCGATGTAACGACCTTCTTCAACGGGGTATTGTTTTCCGCCGGTTTCTACAATTGCGTACATGTGTTTTTCCTTTCAATTGTCGGGTTTCGTAGTTGTGCAGATGTTCGAGATACACCTTGGGGATTTACTCATCTGTGAGTTCCTTGACGTATTCGCCCCGGCACCTGCATCCAAACTTTATAGACGATTTACCCATAGTAATACGTACATGTATTATCGGATAGTGAAAGCCGCATGTCAAGTAGTATTAATATTTATTAACTTTTTTACCTCGTGATTTTTTGACGTATCATTATTATATGATGTTTAAATTAGATGAAATTTTGAAGGCAACGGGAGCCGAATTAATAAAAGGAAATCGTTGCGGTGATGATTACTTTATCTCTACTGATACCAGAACAATTAAGGGCGGGGAGCTGTATCTGCCATTAAAGGGTGCAAGTTTTGACGGTGAAAAGTTTCTTTCTCAAGCTGTTCAAGCGGGTGCATGCGGATGTTTTATAACGGGGGAAGATTACCCTGAAGACGCGCAGATTGTTTTGAAAGTTGAGGATACTTTAAAGGCTTATATGAGTCTTGCAAATTATACCCGTCGGGCTCATAACCCTAAGGTCGTTGCGATTACGGGAAGTTCGGGTAAAACTACCACAAAAGAACTTGTTTATTCTGTTGTGAGCGAAAAATTTAAATCGCACAAAACTTTTTCAAATCATAATAACGAAATAGGTTTTTGTCAGACGGTTATTTCAATGCCTGATGATTGTGAAGTTTTGATTATTGAGATGGGAATGCGCGCTTTAGGCGAAATTGAACTTTTGTCAAAATATGCCGAACCTGATTACGCTATTATTACAAACGCGGGTTCCGCTCACATCGGACGCCTCGGAAGCCTTGACAATATCGCAAAAGCCAAATCCGAAATCGTGACGGGGCTTAAAAAAGACGGCGTATTTATTTCTCAAAATAATGAGAGAATTAAAAAGTTTGCAAATTTTGAGGGCGAAAAGATTTATTATTCTCTTGCCGATGTTGAAATTCTTGAACGAAAACCTTCTTATTCTAAATTTATTTATGACGGAAAAGAATACGAACTCAATGTCGAAGGAGATTATAACGTTGAGAATGCGCTTTCGGCGATTAATCTCGGGTATAAACTCAATATGTCTTATGAAGAGATTAAACGCGGGCTTGCGGCATACAAGCCTATCGAGAAACGCTGGGAAATTCAGGAAATCGGCGGGTATAAGATTATAAATGACAGCTATAATGCGAACCCTGAATCCATGAAAGCAGCTGTTTCAACGTTTTTGCAGCTTTATGAAAATCCTGTCGTAATTCTCGGTGATATGGGAGAACTCGGGGAGGCTGAAGTAGAACTTCACCGCGGTGTCGGAGATTATCTTGCCGAACTTTCGCCAAAAAGTTCTAAATTCCTTACTGTGGGCAGGCTTTCGAGAGAGATTGGCGCACAGCTTGCTGCAAAAGGATTTTTTGTAAAGAATTTTGAAAATAATGAGGAAGTTTCTAAATTTGTGCTTGCGAATATAAATGCAGGGAATACAATATTCTTAAAGGCTTCAAGAAGTATGAAATTTGAAGAGATAATCGAAAAAATTAAGGGAGAAGTGAAGATATGATAATGTTGGCAGTGGCATTTTTGTTGGCAATGATTTTATGTTTGCTGTTCGGCGTGCCGTATATAGATTTTTTGAAAAAGAAAATGATAGGGCAATATGTTAAAGACTGTGCGCCCGAGGCTCATGCAAAAAAACAGGGAACTCCCACCACGGGCGGTGTATTTATAATTCTTGCGATAATCGTGGCTTCTGTTATTGCGCTTTTACTTTCGCAAAGGTTTACCACCGAGGCAATTATTATACTTATTACCTTAATCTTTTATACATTTGCGGGATTTCAGGATGATTATCTGAAAATAAAAGGCAAGGCAAATGACGGGCTTTCTGCACGCGGAAAACTTTTAAGACAGATTGCTATCGGTTTGCTGCCGACAATTTATGTTATGATGAGTTATTCTCACGGAACAGATATTTCTATAGGTTCGTATGTAATTAATTTAAAATGGCTTTATCCTGTGTTTGCAGTGTTTGTAATTACAGGGGCATCTAACGCTTATAATCTTACCGACGGATTGGACGGACTTGCGGCATCTACGGGTATTTTTCCGTTTGCGGCAATTTCAATTATTTCGCTTTTCAGCGGACATCCAGAAGTTGCCCTTATTGCGGCGGCTGTTGCAGGTGCTTTGTTCGGATTTTTAAGATATAACAAACCTAAGGCGCAGGTATTTATGGGCGATACAGGTTCGCTTGCAATCGGCGGGCTTCTTGGAACTCTTGCTGTAGTCAGCAAATTCGAAGTCCTTCTTGTTGTTTTGGGCAGTGTTTTTGTTATGGAAACTTTATCCGTAATTATTCAGGTAATAAGTTTTAAAACAACAGGTAAAAGGGTTTTCAAAATGTCACCTATCCATCATCATTTTGAACTTTGCGGATGGAGCGAAAAGAAAATTGTAATTGTTTTTGCCTTAGTCTCAGCGATTTTGTCTGTACTGGCATTAACTTTATTTTATTTGACGGCAAGAGGTGTAATATAAAATGTTAACAAACTGGTTTGACCGAAAGGTTCTTGTATTAGGTTTTTCAAAAAGCGGAATTGCGGCGGCAAAGTATTTGAACGCTCATGGCGCGGATGTTTTTATTACGGAATATAGAGAGGAAAAGCCTGAAGACAGAGAGAAGATTGATGAAGTTACGGAACTTGGAATAAATGTGGAATTCGGCGGACACAGTGACGAATTTATAAAAGATGCGTATCTTGCAGTAACTTCCCCGGGGATTCCTCCGCACAGTGATATTATGAAACGTCTTGCGGATGAAAATATTCCTGTTATCTCTGAAATCGAACTTGCGTCTTCTCAAACGGGAAAACCTTTTATCGCGATTACGGGAACCAACGGCAAAACCACAACAACCGCGCTCGTTGCACATATTCTCAACAGTGAATATAAAGCCGAACCGTGCGGAAATTACGGAAAACCTCCTTGCGATTTGATTGATGACAAAAATATTGATTATTTTGTCTGTGAATGCAGTTCTTTTCAACTGGAATATTCTCCTGCGTTTCAGCCGCAAATTTCCCTCTGGACAAATTTTACTCCCGACCATATAGATTGGCATAAAGGTCTTGAAAATTACTTCAAAGCAAAAGCCAGAATTTTCAAAAATCCTCAATCACCTGCATTTTCAATCCTTAACGCAAAGGACGCAAAACTTCTTGAGTTTTCAAAAGAAGCCGCGGGAGAAGTTTTTATGTTCGGAGATGAAGTCGGAGAAAATTGCTGTTTTGTTAAAAATGAAGCTATTTATTACAAACGCCGCGGAAACGAAGAACATATTATTGATTTAAAAGACTGCCCTCTAATCGGCGAACACAATTACCAGAACGTTGAATGCTCCGTAATCTGTGCAAAACTTGAGGGTATTTCAAATGAACATATTAAAGAAGCCATCATGTCATTCAAAGTTCCCGAACACAGGCTCGAAAAAGTTGCAGAACAAGATGGAATAACCTATTACAATGACTCAAAGGCTACAAATCCCGAGGCATCGCTTGTTGCAATAAATTCTTTCAATAATCAAAATGTCGTTCTTATTGCAGGCGGACGTGACAAAAACACGGATTTGAAAGAGTTCTGTGATGCCATAAATAAACATATTACGACCGTTGTTTTAATCGGAGAGGCAACCGAACGTTTTGAAGAAAATCTGAAAAATAACGGATTTAATAATATAATAAAAGAAGAAACCATGCAGAGTGCGATTGATAAATCTATCTCATTAAACCCTGATGTAGTATTGCTTTCGCCGGCATGTGCAAGTTTCGATATGTTTAGCGGTTACGAGGAAAGAGGAAAGGTTTTCAAGGAATATGTCTTATCAAGGCTTGGAAGATAGAGATAATTCATACAAATATCAAAATCCTATTCAGAGTATAATTGTTTCGGCTCCGGACAAGGCGCTGTTGATTACGGTTGCATTTCTGGTAATTATAGGGTTTATGGCAATATTTTCCGCCTCCGCACCAAAATGTATTGAAGAAGGCGGTAATCCCGCTCAGTTTCTTTTTAAACAACTGGCATGCTTTGCAGTAGGCGGTTTCGGTCTCGCATTTTTTACCAATTATGATTATAAAAAACTTGCTGATTGGAGTGTGATTTTTGCGGGAGTGATAATTGTCCTGCTTTTGCTTGTCGACTTTACTCCTCTCGGGGTTACCGTTAACGGTGCAAAAAGATGGATTTCCCTTCTTGGATTTCAGCTTCAGCCGTCTGAATTTGCTAAACCTGCGGTGGTCCTTTTACTTGCATCTATATTCAGACAAGACGCTAATCTTATTGACCAGAAAAAATGGGTGAATGCGTTTATTCCAATTTTAGTAATGTTGGGACTGATTTTTCATCAGCCGAACCTCAGTATGGTAATTCTTCTGGGCTTGACAACAGTTGTGTTGTATATGGCAGCAGGCGGCTCTATGAAACTTTTTATGGGAACTTTGACTTTTATGGTTACTACCGTTGTTATTGCTGCGACAACAATTATTAAACCATATCAAATGCAGCGTATAAGAACCTGGCAGCATCCCGAACTTGATCCTCAGGGCGCGGGATATAACATTATTCAATCGTTAATCGCATTTGCATCAGGCGGTTTTACGGGGGTAGGGTATGGCGGCTCAATACAAAAACTTTCATATTTGCCTGAATGTCACACTGACTTTATTTTTGCAATTGTTGCAGAAGAAATGGGCTGGGTGGGATGTGTTCTCGTAATCGGATTATTCTGGACTTTAATCCACAGAGGTTTTATGATTGCATCGCGTTGTCCTGATATGTTCGGAAAACTTCTCGCAGTCGGAATAACTTTTTCAATCGGTTTTCAGGCATTTTTGAATATCAGTGTTGCAAGTTCATTCTTCCCTACAACGGGTGTTCCGCTTCCGTTTATAAGCTACGGCGGTTCGTCTATTATTGTTTCTTTATGTATGGTAGGAATTTTGTTGAATATATCTAAAAAGAGAATTAAGAAAATAAGGAATGTTGAAAATGTCTGATAAAACATATTTTATAACAGGAGGAGGAACAGGCGGACATATTTATCCTGCGGTAGCAGTTGCAGACGCACTTGCAAATCAGGGAGAGAATGTTTTTTATATCGGAAATCCGCACAATTTGGAAGCCGAAATTATTAAAGAAAAAGATTATAAGTTTCTTCCAGTAAACGTAAAAGGTATGCCGAGAAAAATCGGATTTGGTTTGTTTACATGGGGAATGCAATTGAGTGCCGCGGTTTTAAAATGTATCGGCTATTTACAAAAATATAAACCTGATGCTGTTTTCGGTACGGGGGGCTATGTTTCGGCTCCGATTTTGATTGCCTGTATTATAAAAAAAGTTCCATATATGCTTCACGATTGTGATGCACAGCCGGGGCTTGTGACAAGAAAACTTGCGCCGAAAGCCCGCGCTGTTTCGCTAGCCTTTGAATGCGCTAAAAATTCGATAAATAATAAAAATATTTACATCAACGGTAATCCTATTCGTCCGCAGTTCAGGGATTTATCAAAACCAGAAGCGCGTAAAAATTTGAGTTTGGAAAACAAGCATACTGTTTGTATTATGGGTGGTTCACAGGGCGCCAGAGCAATTAATGATGCGGCTGTCGAAGTTATTAAAACTCTTACCAACAAATATGATGTTCAAGTGATTTTCCAGACAGGTAAGAAGAATTTTGAACGTGTTATCGAACAGTTAATAAAAATTTATCCCGAATATGAAACCGACAAAAACTTACTTATAAAACCTTATTTTGATGACATGGTTACGGTCTTGAAAGCGTCAGATATTGCTGTATCCCGTGCAGGTTCTTTGAGTTTGTCAGAGATTTGTGCAAGCGGAATTGCATCAATTCTTGTTCCATATCCTCATGCAGCGGCGGACCATCAACGTAAAAATGCTAAATATATGGTGGAACAGGGTGCATCACTTTATTTGGAAGATTCGGATGTTAATGAAAAGACACTTTTGGAATCTTTGACTCTGTTGATTACGGATAAAGAAAAACTTATAACTTTGCAGGGTTCAGCAATCAAACTTTCAAAATATGACGGTGTTGAAAAAATTGTCGGACAGTTGCGTAATCTGTCAGAATAAGTTATAATGAGACTAAAGCACTTCAATATTAAGTAGTAATGCACTAGAGATGAAGAACGGAGGAAACTATGAAAAACATTGCTATACTTGAAAAAACGGGGGGGGGGGCAAACTAGATTCCTCTCAGGGAAAGGGTTTACGCTTGCGGAAGTCTTGATAACCCTTGGTATAATTGGCATTGTCGCCGCTATGACATTGCCGGCGCTGATTCAAAAATATAAAAAACACGAATATTCAACCAGGCTTAAAAAGTTTAACAGTACTATATCGCAAGCCGTAATGATGTATAATGCTGAAAATAATACATCAAATTCAGATTGGGTAATTCCTAAAGTAGAAGGTTCAGAAGGAGTTGAAATATTTTGGAATACTTATTATGCCCCTTATTTTAAAAATGTTGTTAAAACAAAAAAGCATTTTTCAATATTTTATGTATATTTTTCTGACGGTTCATGTTTAATGATGTGGAAAGGTGGGGCTATTTTAGATGCATATTTTGATTTTAATGGAGATAAAGGCCCTAATCAGGTAGGTAGAGACAGAATTTCTTTACTTTCTCGTGGTGCAAATTTTTCGCCTTATTGGTGGTTTGAGTATGATACTATTAGTAGTACAAACAAAAATTTACCTGAAGGTGTAACTCCTGTAACAAGTAATTTAAATGACCGTGATAATGTTTTAAAACTTTGTAAATATAGTTCTGTTTTATATTGCGGACGACTTTTGAGATTAGATAACTGGGAATTCAAAGATGATTATCCGTATAAGCTTTAATAGGAGGCATAACTAATAACTTGATAATTACTGCCTTTTGATTTAATTTAATATTATGGAAAAAGGTTACAAAGATGCAGTGGAGCTTTTGACTTCGCAGGGAAAATTTTATATAAATCTCGGACTGGAAAGAGTTTCGGCTGTTCTGGATTTGCTCGGTAATCCGCAAGACAGACTGAAATATTTTCATGTCGCAGGAACCAACGGCAAAGGTTCGGTTTGTTCAATTATTGCTTCGGTATTAAAAGAAGCAGGGAAAAAAGTCGGACTCTATACCTCCCCGCATATTTTTGATTATACGGAGAGGATTAAGATTAACGGAAGCCCTATCCATGAAGATGATTTTGCACGCCTCGTGTTTGAGGTTTGTGAACTTGCGGAGAAAAATAATATCCACCTCACTGAGTTTGAAATTTTGACTGTAGTAATGTTCAAATATTTTTCTGAACAAAATGTTGAGGTTGTTGTATTGGAAACAGGGCTCGGCGGACGATATGACGCAACAAACGTAATTAAAGAAAATCTTTGTGCAGTTGTTACGCATATTGATCTTGACCACACCGAACGTCTCGGAAATACAAAAGATGAAATAGCGTTCGAAAAAGCAGGCATTATAAAACCGAATTGTCCCGTTGTCGCGAGTGAAGGTTATGAGGCAATAAGAGACAGAGCAGATGAGTGTGATTCTCTATTGATGATGATTGCGCCTTTTGAGGATATGGAAGGTCTTGCTTTGAAAGGAACTTATCAACAGGAAAATCTTTCGTTGGCGCTTGCGGCAATCAGACTTGTTTATCCGCAGATTTCACCTTATGTAATAAAAGAAGGGTTAAGAAAAGTCAAACATATTGGTCGATTTCAGTTTATTGAGGATAAAAATATTATCGTAGACGGTTCGCATAATCCGAACGGTGCGCTTGCTTTAAGGGAAAGTCTTGATTTTTATTATCCAAATTTCAAACGCAGATTCGTTTTCGGCTGTTTAAAAAATAAAGATTACGCAAAGATGATGGAAATCCTTTTTCAAAAAGGCGACGAGATTTATCTCAATCATTTTTCTCATCAGAATTCTGCGACTTTTGACGAATTGCAAAAAGCCTGTGAATTTGAGGCAAAAGAATTTTCTTCTATTGAAGAATTGCCTCAACAGAAAAATACAATAACTGTAGTTTGCGGTTCACTTTATATGATAAGTGAAGTTATTCCTCGTCACTACCTTGGTTAATCATCTCTGAAATTATATTGTTTAACTTTGCAGGGGTGAAATTTGTACAGGTGTTCCAAATGATTGTATTTTTCGGTTCTGCGAGCGACGGCGCAGGATAATCACTTGTACAAAATCCTTTCAGCATATTGGTTGAGCCGTCTACATTTGATTGGAAATAAGAACAGCAGTTACAAATTTTTAATATAAAACCATGTTCGTCAAGTTTCATTTTTAATTCCTGCAAAGCGTCAATCATTCTGATGTGCGTAGATGTTGTAAATTTTTTGTTCTTAAATATAAATCTTACTTTAGAAAGTCCTTTTTCGGAAATAAATTCAAGTTTACAGTTAAGGTCTTTGTTTCCTGCCATAACAACAACATCAACTGACATTTTTTCGGTGCCTTCAGGAAGGTCTTCAACTCCGCGGATTTTGTTTTTAACCATTCTTACAAGCGGAAAATTATTGACTATATGGCAAAGTGAATAAAGCGGATACAGGCATAGATATCCGATTTCTTTTATTGTAATTTTTGCGTTTATCAAACTTAATCCGAATCCGATAAGAAGTGTAATGAAAGACAGCAATACAATTTTAAAATCAACCATAAATTGATAGTAAAGCGAATGCTTCAAAAGTCCTGCGTAAATGAGCATTACAACCCATATATTCGGATAAATAAGAGATATTACGTGTTCTCCGAATACAAAATTGTTTTTAAAAATTTGAGTGAAACAATTTTTAAATAAGATTAATCTTTGAGAAAGTCTCGGTTTTCGGAAACTGTAATTTGCTGTATCGACAAAAGTTTGAATGTTTGGATTATAAGAACATTTGAAATTAATTTTTGAAAGCAAAATGCTGTATTTTAATTCGGTATCAATATTTTTGAAATCGACTTCACCAATTTTATCAACAATATCTTTTTTAATTATGAAAACACCGGAATCAGCCTGAGCCGCAAGCCCGAAGAGGGAGCGTGCTTTTCTCATAAAATTCATATGATATTTCTGGTATGCGGCTTTTACTCTGTCAATCGGTCCGAGGTTATTTAAATCAATCAGAGTTTCGCCGCTGATGACAGAAGATTTAAGCAGGGCGCTGTTTACTGTAGTCAGAAAATCAGGTGCGATACTTCTGTCAGCGTCAAGAAAAACATAAGAATCAATAAGTTGATTTTCCGAAAGTCTTTCCAGAATCAAAGAAACAGCCTGGTCTTTTCCGATAGTACCGATATCTTTTACGTCAATTACGTGGATGAAGTTTTCTTCAACAAATAATTCCTGAGAACCGTCTGAACAGTTATCAAGGATTACGTATACTTTGAAACTGTTAATAGGATAATCTTGAGACTTTATTTCTTTAATTAAGTTGGCAAGTGTTTTTTTATTATTGTGCGCATAAATAACAACAGCGAGATTGTCTTTTTCTTCAAACTGAGCATAACGTTTTTCTTTTTCAAACACTCTGTCATTAAGGTTTCTGAGCGAAAGCGCCAAAAAATACAGCGTATATAAACTTACAAAAATAAATAAAATATCGAGAATTATTTCCATCTTTTCACATCTCCCTTATTTTATTTTATTTAAAATAAGAAAAAATATCTATTAATGTTAATAAATATATACAAGCTTACTCTGTTTGAATGGAAAGGTTCATAATCTCGATGTCATCATAATCAACATAAGCACGTTGAGTAAGATTTTTTCCTGTTTGGATGGTAATTTCGTTAATCTGGTCTGCTCGTATAAGTTTATTCGGGAGTGGTATCTTTTGATTATCACCGTTTAGGTGAATTTCTGCGATTTTGGTTCCGTTAAAGTAAACTTCAGGAGGGCTGGAGAATGCATTTCTTATGGAATTTTGTTTCATAGAACGAGCCATTGCAGTATCAATCCCTATTATTGAACCGATTACGAGAAAATTTTTCAATCCGATGGTGTTCGCACTCATTTTGAATGCTTTTGTATAAAACGGACCTATTGCTTTTAGTGTAAACTGGCTGGAATTGGCGGAGCCTGCCGAGAAATTATTATCCCCGAGATGAAGCATTTCTGTTTCAATAACTACTTCTTTACCCTCACTTTTTTGAATTCCGAGTAACATAGGTTTTGCGGCGATTTGTTCGTTTATTGTAAGGGAGAACGGTTTATATCCTTCTTTTTCTACAGACATAATCGTTTCACCGTTGAAGTTTGCATTAAGGTTAAAGTTTCCGTTTTCATCGGATTTGGTTGAAAATTGTATTTTGGGAAGCGTTATTTGTGCGTTTGGAATAGGCTTGTTTGTATTTGCATCCACAACTTTATTTCCGAGTCCGACTGTAGAAACTCCGCCTGTCAGCGCTTCAGCGTTAACCGATGCCGATGTTATAAAAAGCATTAGCAAGAATATACTTAATTTTTTCATAAAACCTCTTTTGATTGTAATGAGATTTTAAATCTTACGGCAGATTTAAAAATTATCCGCTGTTTTATTTATTAAGAATATTCTTATAATTGTATAAATATACAAAAAGATTTGAAAATTGTTCTATTAAATTTTAAAAGCAGTTTTTAATTGTTCGATTTTTTCAATACTGCTGCTTTCAAAATAGATTCTCAGAAGCGGTTCTGTGCCGCTCGGACGAACAAGAATCCAACTTGAATTATCATCAAGGTATAATTTTACACCGTCTTTGGTATCAGTTTTTTTCACACCGTAATTTCCGACTGTTTGTAAGGTTTTTACTTTTTCAAGAACAGGTTTGACTTCATCCTGATTTTGAAGTTTTAAGTCAATTCGGTCATTGTAAAAATGTTCGCCAACAATTTCGTATAGTTTTTCTTGAAGCCCGCAGAGTGTAGAATTGTAATAAGCCATTGCTTCAAGTATAAGTAAGTTCGCCAAAAGCCCGTCTTTTTCGGGAATATGTCCTTGAATGCTCAGTCCTCCGCTTTCTTCTCCTGCAATAATCGGGTTGTATTTACGCATTGCCTCTCCGACATGTTTAAACCCAACAGGTGTTTCAATTACTTCAACTCTGGTTTTTGCTGCGATTTTATCCAATAAAAGACTTGCGCCGACAGTTTTTACAAGGCAGCCGTCAACAGATTTGTTTTCTTTCAAATGCATAAGAAGTATTGAGATAATTTCATTTGGCGATACATATTCTCCTTTTTCGTTTATAACACCAAACCTGTCGCCGTCGCCGTCGTTTGCCATACCGATTGATTTTTGGGAATTTTTAATTGTTTTAATCAATTCTGACATATATTTAGGTTTCGGTTCGGGCATTCCTCCTCCGAAATTAATGTCGTGTTTCATGTGTAAAGATTTATACGGAATCTGTACATAATTTTCCAAAAGTTCCGAGAAGTATTCGATGGATGCGGAATACAGTCCGTCGAAGATTACTTCTTCTCCGCTTGTTTTAATATAGGAGCGAATTTTTTCATAATCAATTAATTTCGAAAGATGGTCGTAATAACATTGTCGGAAATCGGTTTTAATGATTTTACCGTCTGCAAATTTATTAACGGATTGTCCAATATTAGCAACTATTTTATCTGTAATATCGCTTGTCGCCGGTCCTGCGTAATCAGGAATGAATTTTATCCCCAGATATTCCGGCGGATTGTGGGATGCCGTGAACATCAATGCACACGCGTTTAATTCTTTTGCATTGTATGCAAGAATAGGTGTAGGAATTATTTTTTCACTGTACAATACTTCAAAACCTGCATCTGCAAGGATTTTTGCAGTTTGATACGAAAAAACATCCGCCATATTTCGCGGGTCATAACCGATTAAGATTTTTTTATCTGCACCGAACGTTTCGTAAACGTATTTTCCTATAGCATTTGCCGCAAGTGCAACATTTTCTTCGTTAAAATCTTTTCCTACAACAGCTCTCCAGCCGTCTGTTCCAAACTTGATTTCTGACATAATCCCCTCTTTCTTACAGCGTAATTATACAAAAAACAAGCCTCTAAGTAAAGAAATTTGCTAAAGCATGGATTTATATTTATCATAAGCGCGGATTACTTTTGAATTATTTTGGATTTGATAAATTCTTACAAGCGCCCATTCTGCCGTAGAATTACATTTGTCAGAAGTTATTACACCTGCTTTTTCGGCTCGTCGTAAGTTTTTGTCAATTGTATTGTATAATTTTGACAATGTAATATCGTCCATTCTGTGAATCGGTCTGGAAAAATAATCTGCCAATCCGCCTGAATTATCTTCAAGAGTTTTATATAATTTTTCAAGAACTGTTTCAACTTTAGAAAGTTCATAGTCAAGAAACTCAATCACCTGAGCCTTTGAACCGTGACGATAAACATAGGTCTTAACTTTTTCAGCATTATCAGGCGAAATATGTGTAAGCTCAAAATGATTATTGATTATATTTTCAATATATTTATTGATATCTTTAAATGAGACACCAAGCGATTGTGCCAGAAGGATTTTGTCTCCCTGTTTTGTAAATGAGTTTTTTAAAGGTCGAAATCTTTGCAGTGGACGATTTTGCATCATTGCAGAAAATTCAGACTTGCTGATTTCAACTTTCATTACGTCCTTAATTTCTTTAGCATTGTTTCTTAAAAATAATGCTTTTTGACTGTCTGTTAGTTCCTGAGACGTCAAAATTTTGTTAATCGTTACCGAATTAACAGGCATAATTTTAAATTCGTCCATTATGACCTCACTGATTATGAATAAAGAAGAACACTTTTAAAATGAATTTCTCTTACAAGGTTTAAGATTTTATTCACAAAATGTTTGTATGCTTCTCTGTCTGCTTCTCCTGAAAGGATAACATCAGCGTTTTCTATTGTCGGATGAATATAAATTTTGGCTTTTCCTGAAGCATTTTTATATACTTCATCAGTAGAAGCGCCTAAATTTCTCTCTGCTGCTCTTTTATAAAATCTTTCTTTTTGTGTTTTTGCAGAAACATCAACATAAATTTTGAAATCAAATGCATCAACGACTTTTTCAGTGAGTGTAAATAAACCTTCCGAGATAATAATTTTAGCCGGAACTGCTCGTGTAACGTTATCTGTTCTTATTGCTGTACCTGACATATCATATTTCGGAAGATAAACGGTATCACCGTCAAGAAGCTGTTTTATATGTTCTTTCATTAATGAAAGTTCAAGTGCCTCAGGAACATCAAGATCGTAATGTTTTGCAAATTCGGCGAAACTTCCTGCCGCTTTTACCATATCCGAACGGTCATAATAATAATCGTCGGTATTGATTCTGGTAATCAAATTATCAACGCAGTATTCCTGTGCAAACGTCTCTAACGTGTTGATAATATCAAGGGCAATAGTGGACTTGCCGCTTGCGGTTTCGCCCGCAATCCCGATTGAGCAAGAGCGGGTTTTTATTCCAGATAAAAACAATGCCATTTTATGGATTACACGTTCAGAAACTTTACAAAAAATAGAATCATAAGAGTCTATTTCTTCCTGAAAAATTTTATTTAACCTTTTTTCAATATATAAAAGAAGATTTTTTTCGTCATTTCCCAAACATTTGAGAGACGTTTTCTGTCTTGTTGAAAAGGTATTTGTTATAATATTTTGCAATTTATAAATCCTTATTTATTGCTTTACTGCTTCCAGTTTTACTTTAATAAACCACAAACATGATAAAATTTGACTCACTTATTACAAAAAATTCAAATTTCTTAACACCATTTACAATTGTAAAGATTATATGCTTAGGATGCAAAAAATAATTTTACGGGTATTATAAATAATGCAATGAAAATCCCGAAAATATCAACGATTAAAACTTCTTTTAACAAGTATCTTAATCGTGTAGAAAACAGGTTATACCCCGATACACGATTTAAATTTACCGAAAGTTACGATATATTCTGCAAAGAAAGCTATTCGGATAAAATAGATCGTACTTATTCAGGTAATTCTGATGCTTCATCTCGCGAGTTGGCAAGAATTTTATTACAGCTTAAAAGACCGTTTACGCAAAATGAATACAAAAAATTAAATCCTTCGGTTTTAGAATCTGTAAGAGACCGTATTCCGTTGGATTTTTTGGAAACTGCAGAAGTTATTACCGATAATGCTAAAATAATAAAAAATATTTTTGATAATAAATATGGAAAAGATAATTATGTTTTTATATCGGTCGGACGTTCATTGTCTGCAACCGCAAAATGTTTGGAGTTTATGGGTGTCGAGTCTAAAAGCATCCCTTTTTCCGGAGTGCATTCTATTTTTGAATCTCCTGATTTGAAAAAAATCACTAATCAAGAAGGTTTCGATGAATATGCAAAGTTTTTGCGTGAACAATGCTCAAATTACAAAGATAAAAAACTTGTTTTTTGTGATTATTGCTGTAGCGGTAGAACTTTAAAAACATTTAAAAATATTATTGAATCTTCTGAAGTCGGACTAAAATCCAAAAATAATTCCTTTATTAATATAAATAAGGTTCTTACGAAAATCTGCAGCAATAACACGCGTCTCAATTCTAAAATTTATATTTTTATTGATTACCTTAGAGCTCAACGTTTTGATGAAGTCGCTTCTGTCGGAAAGTTGGACGTCAGAAGGCTTAAATTAGTAAATCAAGCGTTAAAACCTGCTTATCCCGAAAAATCAAGAATGTTACAATTTTGTATGTTAGATATAGAAAATTTTAAAGGCTATGAACATAAAACAAATGTCTCACAATTTAATATACATTCCAAAACCCGTTAACAAACCTGTGGTAAAAGATTCGGCATCCATTCTGGATATGATGAAGTTTTTTGATGTTTATATATCTTCCAGAAAAGAAAACCTTTCAAGGTTAAGGAATTTTGAATATTCAATGCATTCTTTTTTATCTAATTGCCGCGTAAAAACTTTTAAAGACGCTAATGGTAATTTTCTAGCAGGTTATACCTATAATATGAGAAAAACGACTTTGGGTAAGCCCAATATGTATATTGACGGTTTTGCAAGAGATGTCAATAATGAAAATTCAAAAGAAATTATGACAGATGTTTATACTGACATAAAAAAAACTGCCATAAAAAATAAAGCGGATGAGTTGAGTTTGTTTGTTTTTGCAATAGAAAGAAAACTTAGAAAAAATTACGAAAATCTTGGTTTTAAGATTGATAATTTAATCAATATCGAAAAAGTTTATTTCATGACTGTAAAAGTTGACAAATTTTTGGATACGACTTTTTTTAAAACAAAAAGATATAAAGAATCTGTAGGTATAGACTTTATTATTCAAAATGTTCCAATACGCAAATAAAAAAGAGGTATTTTATACCTCTTTTTTATTTGCCGAAGGCCGGACTCGAACCGGCACGTGGTTGCCCACACAAGATTTTGAGTCTAGCACGTCTACCAATTTCATCACTTCGGCTCATTATTTAGTTTTTTATGAGTTTTTCAACCCGCTTAATTATCATAACAGAAACAAAAAAAATATCAAGATTTTTATTTTATTTGTTTTATTATTTCTTCTGCAACTTCTTTTGATGCAATTTTATCAGAGAGAAGATGTTTTACTACGCAAAGTTCTTCTATATATTTTTTTCTATAATCGTTGTCGTATAGTATTTTTTCAATATTATAAACAATGTTATCTTTATTGACCTGTGCTTGAATAATTTCGGGAACAATCAGTTTTTTACTTATTATATTTGGCAGAGAAACCATTTTTATACATCTTACAATCAGATATATAAAGTAAAAGAACCAGGGACCGCGATATGCGATAATCATAGGGGTTGTGTAGAGTGCAGCTTCAAGAGCAACCGTCCCCGATGCAAGAATCAGAGCGTCGGAAACACTCAAAAGCGCCTGATTTTCACCTTTAATAACCTTTATATCCGTGTTTTTTAAATATTTATTATAGTTTTTATCTGAAAGATTCGGTGCATGAGAAATACAGAACTGTAATTCAGGGTGTTTTTTTTGTAAAAGTTTTGCCGATTTTATAAAGATTCCCATCAATTGTTGGAGTTCAAAAACTCTTGAACCCGGAAAAATAGAGACGAGTTTTTTTTCTGTATCAAAGCCGTGTTTTTTGAAAAAAGTTTCCCTGTCGGCTTTTGGCGGCAGTTGAGACACGAGCGGATGTCCGCAGTAATGAGTTTTTATACCATGTTTTTCATATAATTCTTTTTCAAACGGAAAAATACAAAGTACCTCGTCTATGTTTTTTTTGATGGTATTTAGGCGCCAAGGTCGGCTAGCCCAGACTTGTGGCGGAATATAATAAAAAACTTTTATTCCGGCTTTTTTTAAGAATTTGGATATACTTAAATTAAAAGCCCCGTAATCGATTAAAAGAACCAAATCGGGTTTGTATTCTTTAGTTAAATAGTTTACGACCTGACGACCGAGGATAAAATGGTCGAATATAATTTTTGGAGTAAGCCCTACCGCGCCCATTTTTTTTTGGTCGCTTAACAGTTTTACGCCTGCATTTTTCAGGTTTTCGCCACCGATGCCTTCTATTTCAATGTCAGGATAACTTTTTTTTATTTCTTCGACAACTTTTGCGGCATGTATATCGCCCGAATGTTCTCCTGTTACGATAAATAGTTTTTTCATAAGCTTACTGCCATAATTACGATATTATTGTCATCTGCGTATTTGATAACTTTTTCCTGTTCGACAATGATTGTTTCGTTTGCTTCAACCGCAAGAAGGTTTGATTTATATCTTTTCATTGTGCGAAGCGTTCTCAAACCAACCGTCGGTATATCAAAACGTTTATCCTGATTTGGTTTTGCAACTTTCACCACGCAGGCGTTTTTTCTTGCCATTTTTGCGCCGCGACGGATACATTTATCTGTTCCTTCAATTGCTTCAACAGCCATAACCATTTTATCTTTAATTACAACAGATTGACCTACATCGACTTTGCCCATTTCTTTAGCAAGCCAGAATCCGTAATTGACGTCTTCAAGTTGTTCTTTCGTCGGCTTATGTTTGCCGAGAACGCCTGCCGGAATCATAAGATTCTTGATAAATATTGTCTGGTCAAGTACGGTAATTCCAAGTTTTTCCATTTCTTTCACGATTAAAAGCATTACTTCATCATCGTTCAAGCGTTTTACGGATTTTAGAATCTCAATTGCTCTTGAGTCAAATTTGTAGAGTTTTAAAAGAACGCTTTTGTTAACTTTTCCCAAAAAAGTCAACTGTTTTATTTCTTCTGATTTTAATATCCCTTCGATTTTATTTATTTCACCCGGATGGCAGGAATATACTTTCGAACAATATTTTTTTAATTGTGATAAATTATCTTTTGAAAAAGATATACATACTACTTCAAAACCGTTTTCTTTTGCGTACTGAGCCATTTTTACAGGCAAAGTACCGTCTCCTGCTATTAATCCCTGTTTATTTTCTAACATTAATGACACTGTTGTATTCCTCTTTTCTATTTGTCAGCCTTTTAAGGCATTTATTTCTTCGACCTGAGCGTTGTTTAATAAAACCGCGCCGCCGAGTATTTTGGTATTTATAACAACTTGAGCGTAGCTTTCTGCCATTTCAAGTTTTAAATAAGCTTCTTTAATTGTTTTATCTCCAACTATAAAACCGTGATTAGCCATCAAAACCGCATCATATTTATCGAAATGTTTAGCTGTTTTTTCTGCTAAATCCATTGACGAAGGAAGTCCGTACTCTGCAAGCGGAATCTGTCCGTAATAATAGACTATTTCGGGCATAAGCGGTTCATCAAGTGCTTTATTACAGGTTGCAAATGAACTTAAATATATAGGATGAACATGGATTATGTAATTTATATCGGGTCTTTTTTTGTAGATTTCGATGTGCATCATTTTTTCACTTGACGGTTTCGGATGACCCTCAATTACATTGCCGTTAAAATCTATTACGGAAAATTCATCAGTGTTTAAGTAGCCGTTTGCTGAACCAGAACTGGTTATAACGACTTTATCGCCAAATCTTGCGGAAATATTTCCGGAAGTTCCCGGTGTAAAGTTTTTTACCCCGCAAAGTCTTCCATATTCAATTATTTCGTTTTTGATGTCTTGTAAATTCATTATAATTGTTCTCTGTCAGGATCTTCTATTTCTATAACTTTTGCGTACGTTCTGTTGATTTTTTGAGCAGGTTTTTGCTCAAAAGAAATTTCTCTGACCTCTTTTTCATTATTTGCAAGTCTGTCAGGATTTTTTATAACCATTTTATCAAAATCAACGTGAGTTTTCTTTGTATCAAGAGCAATATTTACTCCAAAATAGGTGTTCTGGCGGAGAAAATCGTAGCCTAGGTTTACTTTAAAATCATCAGGACCTACAGCTATGATGAACGCATTTTCCTGCCAGTGTTTTTTGTTAGGAGCGTCGTCTGTAAGGTTAATAGAGGTTGAATATGCAACCGTAAGGTATTTGTTAACTCTTAATGCTTCTTTTATGTAAATATTGGCATGACCGTATCTGTATGCGTCAAACATAGGCATTGGAGAATCATCCTGATATGCTGACATGTAATATCCTATATCCTGCATCCAATATCTGTACTGAGTATGTAATCTCGGTCCGATTCTTCCTACAAACTGAGTATCTCCGTTTCCGTATAATGCGGCACTTCCCTGCATTGCAATAGCCAAATTAAGGGCGCGGAGTTTTTCTTCATTTTTATAGTCGTATATTGTTTGTAAAGCTTCTGCCATATACTTGAATCTTGTTGTACCCATGCCCGTAGAGGTCATATTTTTAGAATCATAGCGGGCTTTGTCGTTGTCTTCCATGTATCCTGCACTGATTCTGTTTTTGAACGACAAATCTTTTTTAGGTCCGAAGAAATTTTTGATACGTTTCCCGTCATTATAAACAAGTTCTGCCGAATATTTCGCCATACGATTACCCATCCACCAGTCGTCAACGTATGAGTTTACGCCGTATTGCATGTAGAATTTATCGTCAAACTGTTGTTTACCTCTTGCGATAAAGATATCATCGGCCGAACCGTACATTGCTTCTGTGTAGTTGGTGGCACTTTGGTATTTGACAGCTCCGCCGATGCCAAAACCGCCTTTATAGTTTACAAACGGAATGAGTTTTACCGTGGAATCAAAAGGGGTTTTGAACACAAAGCCCGGGCCTGCAAATGCTCCTAGTCTTGAACGTGAACCGAATTCAGGGTAATTGGCTTCAAAATATTCGTTATTTTTGTTTGTATATATTTTTAATTTGTCAAAATGTATGAGATGTTTGTCATTATAGTTTAAGTCTGCATTTTTAAGCGTCATAATATTATGTTGCTTTTCTGCATCTACTGTAATTTCATCCGTAGTCAAATCAATTTTTGCAGTGCCGGCTTTATCCAGGTAAGAACGGTCGTCTTCATCAATCATCATGCTTTGAAAATTAACACCGAGCATTTTTGTTTTGAAACGTGCGATATAAGGTTCTGATGCGTGCATATCACCATCTTCAAGAACTATTTGGTTATCTCCTGATTTTGCATTTTTTGCACGGATAATCATTTTCATTTTATCGGCTGTGATATTGGTCATCAAAGAGGTTTCTTCATTGAGGTTAACCTGTATAAAATCACCGAATATTGAGCTTCCGTCTTTTATAATTTCTACATTACCGTAAGCCTTAATTATATTAGACGTTGAATTGTAAACGATTTTATCAGCTTTGAGCGTAATATCCTGAGGCGGGAAGTATAAAACCGGGTGACCTGTGGCTTCTACTTCATTTCGTTCTTCATAATATTGAACAATATCGCAATCAAGCTGAACATCTTTCGGGGCGACCTGTTCCTGAACATTTCCGCTTAATTCTATTGTATCAGGATTCTTTTGAAGTTCTTCGTTTTCTTCTGATTCCTGTTTTGTTTGAATCTCTTCTGTTTTTTTCTTTTTAAAGAATGAGAATTTAGCCCGAGGCTTAGCTTCCGGCTCCTCTATATCGCCCTGTTCCAGTCGTTTTAATTCTTCTTCCGCCTCTTGAGCTTCTCTAATTTGGTCTTCGTGTTCTTTAAGTCTGTAGTAATTTTGGACTCGAATACGCATTTTTTTGAAAAGCGGAGTGCCGTGTTTTGTTTTTGTCCACTTTTCCATACCTTTCATATCTTCTTCTTCAGTTACTTCATAATTAACTTCCGGCAACGGAATAACGGGTGCCATAAAAAGTGAATCCTGAAGTTTTTCCATATCAGAAAGAATCTTTTTGCTTGCTTCTTGAGTGTTTTCAGCAAAAGCTTGAGTTCCAATCATTAAAGTTATTAAAGATAAAATTACGTATTTTTTCAAAATATCTTCCTTATGTCTAGATATAATTTAACGGGTTGTTCGGTTTTCCGTTAATTCGTACTTCGAAGTGACAGTGAGGCCCCGTACTGTAACCGGTAGAGCCTTCAAGACCTATTACCTGACCTTTAGAAACTGTTTGACCCTGACTAACTTTCGTTACTGACATGTGAGCATATAGTGTAGTTGTAGGGTGTCCGTTGACGTTTCCGTGGTCGATAATAACTACTTTTCCGTAACCTCCGTACCATCCCGAATAAATTACTTTACCGGAATTTGAGGCTTTAATACTTCCCATGTTCGGACCTCCGATATCCACACCCGAGTGGAAAGTTCTGCTTTTAAATATAGGGTGTGTTCTCCAACCGAACGGGGAGGTTATTCTTCCTGCAATAGGTTTCAGAAAACCTGCCGAGGAAACTTTTACAGAAGAATTACTGTAACTTTTGCTTATCATACTCTGGAGGCTTGCCGACTGTCGTGCGAGTTCTCTTTCTGAACGTTCGTATGCGTGGCGGTCGGTTTTAAGCTTGTTAATCATGTTTTCATTTTGGGCAATTGCACGTTGGATAGATAATTTTTGAGAATTTATATCCTTGATTGCCTGAGCAAGATAAGCTTTTTGGGCTTCAATATCTTTCTTCATTTTAGCAAGCTTAGCAGATTTTTCTCTCAATGTAATCATCCGTTTGTAGTCATTTTTTATAATGATTCGTTCAAAATATATTACATCAAGAAGCCCGTTTAAATCTTTTGCAGACAGAATTAGTTCAAACATGCCTCGTCTTTGCGTTTTATAAACCTGTCGAATTCTGTTTTTTAATTGGGTATCGACATTGTTGTATTCTGTTATGGCGGAATTATATTCGGCTTCCATTTGTCTGAGTCTGGAATCCATATTAGAATATTTTTTTTGTGAAGCTTCGCTATTAACCCTATTTTCTTCCAGTTTTTTCTGGTTTTTAACCAGTTTACTTTTCTCCTGGTTTTCTTTAATTTTAAGCGTTTTAATTTTTTCCTGCGTAGTTTTCATTTTCTGATTAATTGTTTTTAAATTCGAGCAATACGCAGTAGTTGACAGTGCGGTTGTCAACATAATTGCAGATAATATATATAAAGATATTTTTTTCAGGAATTTATACATAGGCTATTCTTATTTAATTACAAGAGGTATCATCATTAAACCGACAGTCCAGGCGATAAAAGTAAGTGCGATTATACCAACGATTAATTTTTGATGTTTTCTGAAAAAATCCATATATTTCCCCTCATCTTTACTACTATACATATTACTATTAAAAAAACTAAAGTGCAATTATTGTAAAATAAAATTTGCAAAATATCCCTGAATCGTATATATTAAAGTATATGAGTGCAGCTTTTTTGGATGAAATTACAGATAAAAAGATTTTATTAAAGAACGAAAACGGATTTATTAATCAATTCCTTCTTGAAAATAATGTTAACCAAATTGAGAACGTGCAAAAGTTTTTATGTTCAAATTCTTCAGTTCTTCTGGTTAACGGTTTTTTAGGCACGGGAAAAACACGGGTCGTAAATTATGCACTTTCTTTTTTGCCTGCAAGAACGGTTGTGCTCGCTTATAATTGTTATGAAACTACGATTCTGGATGATATTCTTTTGTCGTTTTTTGACGATTTTAAAAGGCTTACTGTTCAGAATGTAATTAAACAACCAAAAGCGAAGTTTGATAATTTTACTCAAAAGATAGATGCTTATTTTTCTGCAGTAGAAAATCCTGTTGTTATTGTGTTGAATTCTTTTGAGAGTGTTTTAAAGGATAACAGGCAGGAAATTCTGGATTTTTTGTTTCACCTTGCGGAACGATCAAATATTAAAATAATTGTAATTGCACGAAGTTTTGATTATGAAGAATTTTCTTCCGTATCTTATGAGCAGATGACAGTGCTGGCATTGAGCAAGTCTATATTTGAAAAGCTGCTGCGGTTTGAGGGAATAAAGCTTATCGGACCGGTTTCCGACGAATTGTATAAATATTCCAGAGGTTATTTCTTTTATACGATGCTGTCCGTAATGGTTATGAAAGCTCATAATTTATCACTTGTAGACTTTTTAAAAGGTTATACAAAGAGTTTTCTTTCCTATAATGATTTTATTTTGAGAGAAGCGCTTGCGTTTGTTGATCCGATAAGCGGACATTTGTTCAGGTTTCTGACGGCAATGCGCCACCCTGTCAGTGTTAACCTCTTGAAGACTCTTAATCTTTATGATGAAGAGAAAGTTCGGTTTTTCTTAAATAATATGATTCTTTCCGAAGATATGAATATGAACATGATTTATCTTCAGGATTATTACAAAGAAATTTCGGCAAACTCTATTCCTGATACGGTTTTTGTCAAATTACACAGAGCTTGCGCGGATTTGTATAATACTCAGTTGCCGTTGAAGCCGTTTGAACGTGATTTGCTTATTTCACGACAGACTATGAGAAGCGAAATTGAATACCACGGTATGTTTATTCCTCATAAACCGAATATTTCGCCTGTTAACACGACAACGCTTAATTCTGTTGAATATTCGTCGGAAGCGATTGCCAATATTCAGGAAAAGAAAGAGTCTTCTGATGAAAATGTTGAAACACTTCAAAATATTTCATTTATTTTTGACACCGAAGAAGATGAACAAAAAATTATGTCGGAAATCGCAAATTCAATAAACAAATTTATTGATTATTCCAATAAAACACTTTCTGATGCCGAAACAAAGCTTTCGCTTACTGAACTTATAAATTCTGCAAAAAAAGAAGAAAATGAGTATAATTACAAAAAAGCTGTGGCATTTTATCAAAGAGCGTTGTTACAGAAAGATGACGATGATTTTTACACATTTCTACCCGTTGTTTATACAAAACTCGCAGAGTGTTATACGAAACTTTCTGACTGGTTTAATTCTCTCAAGTTCTACGATTTAGCGCTTGAATTCTATACCTCTGCGGGTGACAGCGAAAAAATCAATGAGATTAAACTTAATATTGCTAATATTTTTTACATAACCTTCAAACACGACAAGGCAAAGCTTCTCATTGAAGATATTCTTTCGGTTAGTGATATTTCTGCCGAACTTAAAATTAAGGCGTATATGTTTTCTGCAATATTAAGCGGCGACGATATTCTTAAAGCTTATTCGGATTATAAAAAAGCGGTGGATTTAAGCCATTCTGTCAGTGACAAAACCCTGTTGGCAGAACTTTACTTCAAATATGCTCTATGCTGTGATGATGCTGATGAAACCGAAAATGCCGTTATTTATTACCGCAAATGTTGTGAAATTGAAAAGAATAATCCACATCTTTCTTCCGCGCTCTCAAATCTTGCACTCATTTTTGATGAAACAGGCATGACAGAACTTTCGGTAAGATATTATCTGAAAAGTATTGATATAGATGAAAAAAATAAGAATAATAACGGAATTTTTGTTTCGGCTATGAAGCTTGCAGAACTTTTCTCCCGAAAATCTCCCGAAAAAGCCGCAGAATATTATCATAGAGCAATAAAAGTCTCCGCTGTATTGAATGATCCACTTTATATAGTTTCCGCAAATTTGGAGTGTGGTGATTTTTATATGAATCATAAAAAGATTAAGCATGCTTTAAAGTATTATCTTAATGCCAAAACTTCCGCTATAGGTAACGCAGATATGCTTAAAAAAGTCGAAAGAAGATTGAACGATTTGAAAATTCGACTCGGTGATAAATTTGAAGAACTGGAAAATGAGATTAAAAATGAAAAATAAAGATTTTTTTGAAAATTATATAAATGTATTCTTAAAACAGAATTCTATGCTGAACCTTATTTCCAAAAACGATGAAAAGTTTTTGTGGGAAAAGCATATTTTTGACAGTCTTTCTATTGAAAAGTTTTTTGAAAAATACGGAACGGATTTTAAAACAATGCTTGATTTCGGAACAGGCGGAGGTTTTCCGTCAGTGCCAGTAGCGCTTGCATATTCTGAAATTTCGGTTACTGCTGTCGATAGCATAAGAAAAAAAATTAATGCTGTTTCTGTGATGAGAGATGAACTTGATATAAAAAATCTTATCCCTGTATGCGCAAGGGTTGAAGCTGTTGAAGGTAAATTTGATATCGTAACTTCGCGTGCGGTTGCAGCTTTGGACAAAATTGTCGGGTACGCCCTGCCTCACCTCAATGATAATGGGTATTTTATAGCTTATAAATCCAAAAAGGTTCAGGAAGAAATTGCCGCCGCTCAGAACGTTTTGAAAAAGTATAACGCACAAATAGTTGATATAATTGAGTATGAGCTTCCTCTGGAAGAAAATCATATTAGAAATCTCGTAATAATTCGAAAAAAATAAGCAAAAATTTTTTTTACTTGTTTTAAATTTTATATGACTACCCCATTACAATTCATGCCAAAAAAATTAAATATAGATATCATTGATAATTATAAACTTATACGCTCTGCTGAACTTCGTTCTTCAAAAGGAGAAAAAGTTTTTCTGGAAACATTCTCAGCAGAGGATGAATACAACGATAAAGTTTTTACAACTTATTTGTTTGATTCCGGAAAAAATTTTAAAGCATACAACAGTTTTAACATAAATCAGCAAACACAAATTTTTAACGGGCACAAGATGAAAGTTAACAATCCGGAAGAGCGGATGAAAAATGGTTACGGTGAAATACTAAGACTTTCAAGCGTCATTGAACTGCTGGAGAATAATTTGAACAGAATTGCGATTTTTGCTAAAAGTCAAGCCGTGCTTTTTCATTACAAATATAAATTAAGACCGCAGATTACTTATGAAGAGACTGAATCTTTTTTAGACAGGCTTTCCGCAGTAAAAGCGCCCGAACTTGCGCAAGTTCGTAATAAAGCCTCGGCTTTGTTTAATGATTACTTCATGGATGGGCAGGGTTTTGGTGCTAAACATAACTATCAAAAGGAGACGATTAAGCTGCTGAATGAATATTTGCAAACGGTTGAGGATAAACATCTCCCCTGGAAATCCGGGCTTCATTCTCGAGGTTTGGAATTGTTTCAGGATGTAAGTATGTATATTGACAAGGAAGCTGTTCTTAAAAATAAGGATTTTTTTAATACTCTTTTTGAAAAACATGATTTTGACTATAGGATTTAATGGGTGCATATATGTTTAAGATTAATGTTTTAAATCTTTTCAAACAAAAAATAAATCCTGTAAGCGTTGAAATGTTTGAACATAATGGACGCAAATATATAAAAAGAATGCCGGTTCAGGCTAAAAATGATATTGTATATCTTGAATCAAAGCCGCTGAACGGTTCAACTAAAGCCGAAACTGCATTATATGATTCTTTTAACAAAAAAATTGCATATAACAATTATGATGTATATAATTTGCTTGGTGAAATCTACGGAACATATATGCATTCACTTCCCAATAGGCGTCATCAAGGTTTGGGTGAAATTTTGAGACTAGCCAGTATTATTGAAATGAAAGAAAATGATTCTTATAAAATGAACATTTTTTCGCTGCCAGAAGCTATAAAATTTCATCATAAATACGGTTTTCGTCCAAATGTAGAAAAAGATTCGGATATTATTGAAATATTAAAAATGTTGGAAAGTCAGAATTATGAAGATTCTTTTTCTACGCAAGCCAAAGATTTGCTTGATGATATTTATAATAATGGTTGTCTTGATGCTTCAATACGTCACAAACTTAATGGTATTCTGGATAATTATATAAAATCTCATAGAATAATCGCGGGTTCAAAACTTTTTGGCGAGGGTGTAGATATGGTTTTGACAAAAAACGATGTACAATCAAATGCAAATTTCTATAATAAGTTATTTGCTAAGCATAAAATAGATTATAAGGTTTAATTAAGTGGGGTCACTTAATTGTTTAGCGATGGTGTCCTTGTCTTCACTTATTTTGACCGGTCTCGCCCTAGCAAAAATCCTTACTCGCTTGTGCAAAAAAAAACCACTCATTGCTGAGTGGGTCGTTTTCTGCATCCTAATGGTCTCTTTTAGTGTTTATTATTTAGGAGTTTATATGTTTTTGGGGTTAATGAATCTATTTATATTTAGTGTTTCGACTACACTTAAATCTTATGTAATTATTATGCACCAAACAGCTTTAAATGTCAATAATATGTTTTAATAAATTTTTGCAAAATCTTAAAAACGCTTATATAGTGTAGATTTTACACTTTACAAAACTTAATATATGGTTAATTTGTTATGATTTTTGGGTATGGGACATGTAAGGGATATATGTTAATAAATGTTAACTGCTCGGAAACATAAAAGGCAATTTTTCTAATAGTATATACTTTATATATATAAGAGTATAAAGCGGCGTAAGTCGATATGGACTATGACTACCTTTATTTGGCAGTTATAGCTTCATACAAGAAAAAGGAATTACAAAATGGCTCCCAATGATATGGCAATAAATAAAGTCGGAATGCCTAAATCAGAAATGACTGATTCGATACCGAGTTATGAAGCCGCAGCAGCGGTCAAAAACTCTGCTGTTCAAGGTGAACAGGGAACCAGACCTACTGATATTAATACAACAACCAATGTTCGTAAAAATGATAATACGCAGAAATATCAAACAGGATATGAAGCAATTAACAGTTTCGGAGCGTTGACTGCAGGAATGCCTTTGTCTCAGCTTTTTAGTGCTGACAGGGTTGCGCATACTACTTACGGAAGCGGTTTGGATATGTTTAACGGAACTCACCAGATTGGTAAGCCTTATCAGGAAATTGAACAGGACGGAATGAAATTTAATGTTATGATTCAGCAGGGTAGAAGCTTAAACATTGCCTGTTAAAAAGCCCCTCCGAAGTTTGGAGAGGCTTTTTGCTATTGTTGGAGTTTAATCTACGCTTTTACAAGTGATTTAGATTTTTCAATGCAATCAATCAGAGTGCTTGCAACGGTTCTTTGTTCTTCTTCCGTTAATTCAGGGAACATTGGAAGCGATACAACAAGTTCTGTATTTTTTTCAGATACAGGCAAAGAGCCTTTACCTACGCCGAGGTATTCATGAACTTTTTGCAAGTGAAGCGGAATCGGATAGTACAACATAGCGCCGATACCACGTTCTTGAAGCATTTTGTGTACTTCATCACGATTAGGGATTTTTACGGTGTACTGGTGGTAAACACAGTATGTATCATCAAGTTCAACAGGTGTTTGAACATCTGCACAATCTTTGAATAATTCATTGTAATAGTATGCGTGTTTACGTCTTGCTTCGTTCCATTCTTTAATGTGAGGAAGTTTTACGCGAAGGATTGCGGATTGAATTTCGTCCAATCTGCTGTTAACACCGATTTCGTCGTGGTGGTAACGGATTGCACCGCCATGGTTTCTGAGAGCTATTACTCTGTCTTTTAATTTTTCATCGTTAGTCATGATTAAGCCGCCGTCTCCCATGCCTCCAAGGTTTTTGGTAGGGTAGAAGCTCAAGCAACCGAAATCGCCGAATGTACCGACCATTTTGCCTTTGTATAACGCACCTACAGCCTGACAGCAATCTTCAATTACGTGAAGGTTATGTTTTTTAGCAACTTCCATAATCTTGTCCATATCACAAGGTTGACCGTAAAGGTGAACAGGAATAATTGCTTTAGTTTTTGAAGTGATAGCTGCTTCCAATTTAGAAGCGTCAAGGTTGAATGTTTCAGAATCAATATCAACAAAAACAGGTTTTGCACCTACGATACCGATTGCTTCTGTTGTAGCAACGAAGGTAAATGCAACCGTAATAACTTCATCACCCGCACCGATGTTCAAAGCTCTTAAAGCGAGGTGGAGTGCATCAGTACCAGAGTTAAGACCAACAGTGTATTTGCAGCCGTAAAAATCTGCCATTTCCTGTTCGAAAGCTTTTGTATTCGGTCCTAAAATATAAGAACCCGAGCGTAAAACTTCACAAACCGCTTTTTCAACTTCCGCGCCGATAGTGGCGTATTGACGTTTTGAATCTAAAATTGGAATCATGTTTCTCTCCTTTTTTCCTATAATACAAGTTTACCACATGATTAGCGTGTCTTTACAAGTTCTTTATATTTTATCAAAAATCCAATAATTCGCTGACGCTCATATTAAATGCAGCTGCGATTTTAACTAAAGTCAGATATTTAGGTTCAACAATGGCTTGTTCTATTCTGGACAAAGTCGAGGGTTCAAGCCCGTTTTTGTAACATAATTCACACAGAGTAAACTTTTTGGTTTTTCTCAGTGTTTTAATCCTGTCCCCCAGTTTTTGAAGATTTATTAAATCTGTTTCTTGCATATATGCAATTTTAATGGTAATATGTGTTTAAAATTTGCACGCATGCAAAAAGGAGAGTTTATGAAAAATAAAGCATTTACATTGGCAGAGGTTTTGATTACGCTTGCGATAATTGGGGTAGTTGCAGCAATGACACTTCCGACTCTTATAACAAAATATAGAAAGCAACAAACGGTTGCACATTTGAAGAAGGTTTATACATCGCTGAATCAGGCAATGCGTTTGTCTGAAGCTGAATTTGGACCTTACGAACATTGGAGTACAGGTTATGCCGGTAAAGATACAGTTGTTAAAGAATACTATGAAAAATACTGGTATCCTCGTTTTAAAATTCTTAAATCATGTGAAACATATTCTGAATGTGGTCATAAATCAAACTCTCCTTATAAAACTATTGCAGGAAATAGCAGCGGGCATACTTTTACTGCCCCAAATAGTCGAGTCCCTTTTAAAAAATGATTATCCGTGGAAATAGGTGAGTTTGACATTATTTGTGCTTGCAAATGTTTTACAAAACAAAAAAGCGACCATTGGGTCGCTGGAAAAATAAAGGGGGAAATAAATATTGGAAATAAATAGTAAAAATATAAAAAAATGTAAATAATCGAAATTTTTGTCGAAACTCCCAAAAATATTTTCTTGAAGAGCCTCATTTTTGATTGTGGAGTTTTTCTCGAATATCTGGTTA
>CAOJDT010000007.1 GCA_948433295.1 uncultured bacterium | reverse complement strand
TCGCTCAACAAATGACTTCTTTCTATACCGTTTCTGATATTAAACAATAAATCATCATTGTCCCACGGTTTTTCGATATATTTGTAAAGCCCTATTTCATTTATTGCTTTAATTGCATTCTCCTTATCCGCATAACCGGTTAAAAGAATCATACTTACTTCAGGGTGAAGTTTTTTAGCCTCGGTAAGAAATTCAAGCCCGTTCATCTCAGGCATCATAAAATCCGAAATAATTATATCAGGTGTATTATTTTTTAAAAATTCAACAGCTTCAAACGGACTGTTAAAACAGTTCACATCAGAAAAACCCTCAACCTTTAGTAAAGTCTTAAAAGATGAGGTAACCATTTTTTCATCGTCTAAAATTACAATTTTACCCATAATCATAACTACATAATACGTTATTTATGAATTTCGGACAAATTGTTTACAAATTCGCAATATAAAAGGTTGCAAATCACACCCTAAAAGTTTATAATAATAAAGGAGGTATACACATGAAAACGTCACTTATAGCTTCAAAACTTAAAAAAGGGGGGGGGCTCGTTTGAGTCAAAACACTACTCTGGAGCGAGTTTTGACAAATCACTTAACACGAGAATTACAAATCGCACGAGAAATTTAAAGGCGTTTTTAAAGCGAAATGCTTTTTGGGGGTTGACCCGAACACACGGTTTTACTTTAGCCGAAGTTTTAATTACTTTAGGTATTATTGGGATTGTAGCAGCAATGACCATGCCTGCGCTGATTCAACATCATCGTAAACAGGTAGTTGAAACACGTTTAAAAAAATTCTATTCTGCAATAAATCAAGCTGTAATGCTCGCGGAAGTTGAATATGGAGACAAAAAAATCTGGTGGGAAGATATTCCCGGTGGTGAGCCTCAGTTAGAGTGGTTCAAAAAATATCTCGCGCCAAATTTGAAAATTGTAGAAATAAGACCTACCTCAAACGAATATTTTTACGTTGATTTCCCTGACGGAAGTTCTTTACAAAGTAAACCGGGCAACACGCGTGACTGGTATTTTTATCCGAATGGTTCAAAAAGATGCAGGCAATATGAACAAAACGGAACAAAAATCGAAGGGGTTTGCAGATTTTCTTTTCAACTCTGTCCACGATGCGCTCACTCTGACTGGTCATATCTGTATAATAAAGGTTTTGAACCTTGGAAATACGCATGGAACGGAACTATTGACGAAGCAAAGTCAAAATGTTTTACTCAAGAAACCCAGAAGCGATATTTCTGTACTACACTGATACAACTGCACAACTGGAAAATTCCCAAAGATTATCCTCATAAGATAATTTATTAACAAATTTTTATATATATTTAAACAAAAAAGAGCCCTCCATTTTATGAGGGCTGCTTCTATAAATTTATGAATATTTATGCTGTCTGTACTCGCGTTTTGCAAGTTCCAAATCAAGATGGTAAAGTACTGATTTTTCAGAGCCGAACATTTTCATTTTTTTGATAATTTCGTAAACGTTCTTTTCTTCTTCAACCTGTTCTGCAATATACCAGTCAATAAAGTTTCTGGTAGCAAGGTCACATTCATCCTCGGTCATTCCCGCAACAACGTCAATGCTTGCAGTAACCGATTTTTCGTGTTCGTAAATCATTTCAAACACCTGCAACGGTTCATGAAAATCACCTGTAGGTGCCTCGATTTGTTTAAATTCTACATTACCGTTACGTGCAATAATATAATCAAACAAAATCATACCATGATCTACCTCTTCACGAGCCTGTACTTTTGTCCAATTAGAAAATCCCTGTAGACCCACTTCGTCAAAATAAGCAGACATAGCAAGATATAAATAAGCTGAATAAAATTCCTTATTAATTTGCGCATTTAAGATTTCCTCGATTTTTTTATTAATCACTTTCGCCCTCCCATAATCCGTGCAGATTGCAAAATTCAAGCGCTTTTTCTTTGCCTAATTTTTGTTCCAAAAGCATTTTTGCTTCCTGACCCGGATGTAAATATTGTAGTTTCACACGATTTCTGTCTTCAGAAATTGATTCAATAAACATGATGTAATGGTCGTCGTTCATCGGATGCAGAACCGAACCCACCTGAATTTCTACCCCGTTATCTTTTTGAATGTAAACAGGTATATGTTTTTCAAGAGCGACGTTCTCCATAGTATCAGGCTTCATCAAAGTCATAGGCTGCCCGCAACAAACAAGTTCACCTTCTCCTTCCAGAATAACCTGAACCAAATTTCCACAGATTTCGCAACGATACATTTGTAATCTTTCTGTCATCGTTTTCTCCTTTACAAAAAAAGAATATCCTGCATGGCAAATAAAAACATTCCCCTGTTCGGTAATATATCTTTACATAAGCGCAAAATTTTTTATTTTTAATCTTAAAATACTATTATGAAAGTTCAACGCATTACTTTTGGTTCAAAATCGCAAATACAACAAACACCTACGAATACGTCACGGTCGGAATTTTTGTATTATCCAAAGCCTAAAGAAAATCATAACACGATGAATTTCCTTAAAGTATTAGGTGCATTGGCAGCAGGCGCAGTAGGGATTACACTATTTAACCTGAAGCGTAATAAAGTGCCGCTGAGTATTGTTGATATTGCGGGTACGGAAGCAGGACTTAATAAAATCAACTTTAGAAGAACAGCATTGGAATTAAAAAAGAAAATTTTATATCCAATAAAAACAGGTTCAACAGGTGATTCAAAAAACTTTAAATCAGGATTAATTCTTTCCGATACAAAAGATAAGCCGCTTAAAGATATTCTTGCGGCATTTTGTGAACACGCGGATAAAATAGGCATTAAAACCGTAACAATTCCCGATAATTTAAATAAAGCTGCCAGACGCAGATGGGTATTTAACGAAATAGAAACTGCGCAAAAAGAATACAAATCGAGCGGAAAATTTACTATAATCAATATTGATAACATCGACAATCTCATAGATTTAAAAATAGTAAAAGCAAAAAACAGTGCAATAGAAGAAAAATTAATAGAAATAAACAAAAACGTATATTCGGGAATAGTCTGGACAGGATGGACAAATAATACAAAATCAATTCCTATGTATTATAATAACCTTCCTGTATTAGTCACAAAACTTGTGGACTAAAAAAGAATTTCATGTTAAACTGAATTCAGCCGTGCTCCACGGGGAATTGCAATCTCTTGACCCGAAGTTTATGCGGGGTGCAGAGCCTGTCGTGAGGGTTTGGCGGATAATATTGAAAATTAAATTATCGTTGACGTTCAAGGTCAGAGCGGCGTAAGCTGTCGAACCGTGTCAGGGTGGAAACACAGCAGCACTAAGGCAATCCTTGCGGGTGTTTTGATTTTGGAAAGAGATATTTTAATCGTAAGTGTTATCTGTCTGATTCGATAGACAGAACGCACGGCTTTTTTATTTTAACTCTTCATCTTTAATATATCTCGGACGGTCTTTTACTTCTCTGAAAATTTGTCCTACGTATTCTCCGATTATACCAACGCAGAAAAGCTGGATTCCGCCAAAAACGCATAAGAGAATAATGGTTGTCATCATTCCGTTTGGCGCGTCATTAAAAAATATTTTTTCAAAAACTGCCTCTATGCCGACTATAAACCCGAACAAAGCCATTAAAAATCCAAGCATGGCAATAATTCTAAGAGGAACGATACTGAAAGAGGTAATACCCGTTAAAGATAATTCCAAAAGTTTTATAAAATTAAATTTCGATTCACCTGCCATACGGGGTTTTACGTCAAATTTAACATAAGCTGTCTTTAAGCCGAGTTCATGGAAAAATCCGCGTAAGAAAAGTCCTGTTTCGGGATATTTAGCCATAACCTCCAGAGCGCGTCTGCTGACTAACCTGTAGTCCGAGTGGTTCACAGGAATCTTTGCACCGAGAAGATTCATTAATTTATAAAATGCGATTGCCGTTGATTTTTTTAAGAAAGAATCGGTGCGTCTGTCATTCCTTATACCCGAAACAATATCATAGCCGTTCATGTATTCGTCGACAAATTTTTCTATAGCCCACTCATCCTGCTGTAAATCGGCATCAATTGAAACAACGCAGTCGCAGCCTAATACTTGAACTCCTTCCAGCCCCGCGATTAAAGCCTTTTGATTGCCATAATTCCTTATAAATTTTTGTCCTTTTACAAGCGGATTTTCATTATGAAGTTCTCTGATTATATCCCATGTCGAATCAACAGAACCATCATCAATAAGATAGATATAACTTTCAGGTTGAATTTTATTTTTTTCAATAAGTGATTTAAAAACAACAAAAAGCTGTTCAACAGTTTTTCTAATACATAGCTCTTCATTAAAACACGGAATAATAACTGCAAGCAAAGGCTTTTCCATCACAACCTCGATTCTGTAACAAATTGCCCGAACGGACAGTTTTATAATATAATAATTCAGATTGGAGTGCAAGAATAATTTAAAATGAACAAAAAATTTTTTATACTAAACGCAGATGACTTCGGAATGACTCAAGATTTTAACAGAGCCGTGTTGGAAGGCTGCAACAACGGTTTTTTACGAAGCGCCAGTATTTGTGCAAACGGAAAAGCTTTTGATAGCGCTATTAACGAGATTTTACCGGAATGTCCCGAATTAAGTTTAGGCATACACCTTAACATCATTGAGGGCAAATCCTTAACACATGCACCTGTGCTTACAAACGATAACGGAATTTTCAACAAAGGCTATTTGTGGTTTATGCTTAATTCAGGCAAAAAAGAAGTTATTAATGTTATTGAAAAAGAATTCCGTGCGCAAATCGAAAAGGTTTTGAGTGTTGCAAAAGCAGACCATATAGATTCACATGTTCATGTTCATGCAATCCCGCAGATATTCAGGTTAACCGCAAGACTTGCAAAAGAATACGGAATTCCGTATATCAGAACCCAGCATGAAGAGTTTTATATGGTTCCAGATAATAAAAAACATCTTAACTTCGCATATCCGATTAATTTAATAAAAATAATGCTTTTGAACACGTTCACGACAAAAAATAAAAAGACCGTAAAGGAATTTAGCCTAAAAACAAACGATTATCTGATAGGGGTTGGCTATACGGGGATGATGGAGAGTGCAACGCTTGAATACGGGCTTAAAGCGCTTGAAGATTCCAATATGGTGGCTGAAAGTTTGATTCATCCTTGCAAATACAGTTCGCCAAAAACAGATTCGCATACGGAAGAATTCAAACTTTCACAAGATAAACTTCTGCAAAACAGCATTTACAAAATGGGATTTGAAATAACAAGTCATAAGAATATTTAATATGAAAGAAAAACTGACAGCGTTTTTTATAATAATTCTGTTTGCCGCATTTTCGGCATTCCATATAATCACGACAAACAGAAAAACCGTCTTGAACATCATTACGCCTGTAATGTTTCAGATAGATTTAAACAATAATCACATTGTCGACGATAACGAAACAATATGTATACCGAAAATTACTGCCTTTACATCAAATCTCTCCGCATACAGTGAAGAAATAAAAGGAATACCTTTTGAAAAAGGCATCGGAATCGGATATCTTGCTGACGAATTTGCACACAAACATCTTGACGGAAAAGATATTAAAATAAAATTTACAGGCGAACAGAATTCTCAATGCAGATTTGCGGAAATTTATACGGAAAAAGGTGCCTATTCAAAAATTTTCGCTGACTCGGGCTTTGCAATAATTGACGGCAAAGCCGCGAATAAAGAGAAGTTCGATAAGATAAACTCAGACGCAGAAAAACTTAATCTCGTTATATACAATCACAGCAGCGGCAAATTTCATAAACCGACCTGCAAATACGGTCAAATTGCACACGACGCTGTTGTTCTTCTTCGTAAAGATTTGCCGGACACCTCTGATTCTTGCAAATTCTGTCATGTAAAACCAAAAGAAACAGATGCATCGGCACCACAATTGCCAGGTTCACCGAATATAATTACAAACGGAAATTTAAAAATAATTTTTACTGATTTTACAAAAATCCTGAAACCGGACAAAAACTGTTCACACGCAGTCTGTCGGGAATTAGTTTCACTGATAGATTCGTCAACAAAATCAATAGATATTGCCCTATACGGATGGACTAACGTTCCCCGTGTAAAACAGGCAGTAGAAAACGCAAAATCACGCGGTGTAAAAATCCGTGTGGTTTACGATACAAAAACCTACGGAGAAAATTATTATCCCGATACGGAATCGTTTGTGAAACAAATAGAAAACAGACGTTCCGACAGGATTGAAAACAATGCAAAACTTACAAACTTTCTTATGCATAACAAATTTGTAATATCAGATAACAAAAAAGTTTTTACAGGTTCGATGAACTTCTCGGAAACGGGACTGTCGGGGTTCAATCAAAACAATATAGTAATCATTGACTCACCTGCCGCAGCAAAAATCTATGAAAAAGAATTCGAACAAATGTACGGCGGAAAGTTTCATACTCTGAAAATAAAAACAGAATCTAACAACCTGACACTTTCGGACGGAAGCAAGATTTCCATACTATTTTCACCACAGGACAAAGGAATTACGACAAGAGTCGTTCCGCTTGTAAATTCCGCAAAAACATATATTTATATTCCCGCATTCCTTATAACACATAAAGCTTTGACAAATTCATTAACGGAAGCATACAAACGCGGAGTTGACGTCAGACTTATTATTGATGCGGCAAATATTCATACAAGGAATTCCTCGGTACTGACCCTTCGCGCAGCGGGAATCCCGTTAAAAGCAGAAAACTATGCAGGAAAAATGCACTCAAAAGTTATGATTATTGACGACAAATATGTAATAACAGGCTCAACCAACTTTTCAAACAGCGGAGAAAATAAAAACGACGAAAACATGCTGATAATCGAAAATCCAAGAATCGCAAAGTTTTACAAAGATTTCTTTTTATATTTGTGGTCAAAAATTCCTGACAAATATTTAAAATTCAATCCGCCTGCCGAAAGTAAATACTCAATCGGCTCTTGCTCTGACGGTGTAGATAACGATTTTGACGGAAAAATTGACTCAGAAGACGAAGGCTGCCGCTGAAAAAATGTTGCAAAAATTTTAAAATAAAGTTATAATAGTTAAAGAGGAAATTTATGAAAACGTCACTTATAGCTTCAAAACTTAAAAAAGGGGGGGGGCTTCTCTAGGCGAAAACCGCCTGCTGAAGGCGTTTTAGACACTATATTTTTTAACACTGTCATTGTGACTATTGTCACGATGACAGTGTTGTTGCGACATGTTATAATAAAAAATAGTATAGAATTTGGAGGATGTATGAAAAAAGCCTTTACTTTAGCTGAAGTTTTAATCACCTTAGGCATTATCGGTATTGTTGCAGCAATGACAATGCCTGTATTAATCGGTAACTATCAAAAACAGGTTATTGAAACTAAATTAAAACGCGTTTATTCTGTTATGAATCAGGCTATAAAATTGTCAGAGGTTGATAACGGAGATGCAAAATACTGGCCAATGACCTTAAGACCAATAGAATTTTATAATAAATATTACAAAAATTATCTTAAAGTAACAGGAATTGAAGAACTGGGCGAAAGTGAAGATGACGGAATATTAATATATTTTGCAGACGGATCTGTATTGAAATCCTACAGACAGGGTCGCGATTATAATTTTTTTATTGATTACAAAAAATACAAACAGAATAAAACAACTTTACTCTTAGGCAAGGATGTATTTTCTTTCAGGTTTGCGCCTAATGACCTGTCTTCAAAAAATAAATACCATCAAAATCGGGGCTTTGAATCATACAAATATGATTGGAACGGTACGGAAGAAGACTTGTACAATGGCTGGATAGGATGTAATAAAAATATATCCTACAATGGTAGACAATCAGATTTTTGTACTGCACTGATTCAGTATCATAACTGGAAAATACCTGACAATTATCCGATTAAATTTTAACTAAGGATTTGGAATAATCTTTGCCTCGACTTCTTTTTGAACGTTGAGAGAATTATTTAAACTTCTGGCGAGTTCTGCGGCTGTATTTGCGCTGTAGAACTTGCCGCTTGTAACAAGAGCCGTGCATTCAAGCTGCGCAAGATCATCCGCATCATCTATGTTAAAAGCTATTACGTCTATAGAAACGTCTTTTCTGATTTTTATAAGTTCCATAACATATTTACACGGGCTTTCATCGCAGTTTTCACCGCCGTCAGTAAGAAGAATTATATGCTTTTTGCCCGTAAAACCTACAAAATCGTTTTTTATCGCCTGTTTAAGAGAATAAGTTATAGGCGTCATACCTTTTGGTCTTACAGAACCGAGAGCGCCCATGACATTGTAATTATTTGCCCCCGATATCGGGACTATAAGAGATGACGCACGACAGGCTTCCATAGGGGTAAACCCCATTCTGTGCCCGTAAACTCTCAGCCCCACCCTGCTGTTTTTTGGAAGTGTAGGCAGAATTCTACGCATGGTCTGAAGCATTAAATCAAGTTTTGTTTCACCGTCAAGATACTCCGTCATGCTGTTTGAAAAATCCAGAATAAAAAGCGTCATTTCTCCTTCATCAGCGGAATACCGGTAATTATCAGGTCTATATACTCCGTAATCCGAAGCCGCCACGGGTAAACAAATTAAACTCAGTAATAACAATAATCTCTTCATAGAATTACGATTTCCCGAAAGAATATTTTTCGCCTCAGTCTCAATCCGTCAGAAAGATTATATTAAGAAGCTTTTAACATTTTGACAAGAATTTATAAATATAGAATAATAGAAATGTGGTATTTGCCGCGAATTAGGGATAACTATGTACATAAAACAATTAGAGATAGATAATTTTAAATCATTTGCCAACCGTTCGGAAATTCCTATGTTAAAGGGATTCACGACAGTTTCGGGACCAAACGGTTCGGGAAAAAGTAACATTATAGACAGTGTTCTTTTTGCGCTGGGGCTTGCTAATGCAGGAGAACTTCGCGCAGAAAATCTTTCTCACTTTATCTCTACTTACACAAAAAGAAACGAAGCCTTTGTAAAAGTAACATTCGGTGACATGGAAGACGGTCAGGATTTAAGCATTGCAAGGCGTATAAGAAAATCCACACAGGGTTATGCAAGTACCTACTACGTGAACGACAGTGTAACAACGCTTACAAATGTCCATGCAATTCTCGAAAAATACAACGTAACTCCGAACAGCTACAATGTAATGATGCAGGGTGATGTTCAGGGGATTACGAACTGCACCCCGAAAAACAGACGCAAAATTATCGACGAAATCGCAGGTATTGCAGATTTTGACAGAAGAATAGACCAGGCAACCGGTGAACTTGCAGATGTGGAACAGCGCGTTGAACGTTCCTCGGTAATCTTAAACGAAATCGACTCCATGCTTGAACAATTAAAAGAAGAACGTGAAGTCGCAATTAAATATCAAAAATTACGCGAAGAAAAAACAGGACTCGAAAGCCAGATTACAAAAGTCCGCTTCTTTGACCTGAAAAGAAACCTTGAACAGGCGCACGAAAACATCCTTGAATTTACAAAAAAGAAAAAGGAAGAAGAAGTTAAAAACAAGGATTTGGACGAACGCCTCACGCTAATAAAATCAAAGTATCAGGAAATATCAGAACTTGTAAAAGAAAAAGGAGAAGCGCAGCAGCTTGAATTAAAACGTCAGGAAGAAGCCTTAAAAGGTGAAATCGACCGCAAGCAAAATGCGCTTAACTTTGCCGACAAACAAATCCTTGAAAACATGAAAACCGTTGAAAATGCAAAAAACGGGATTGAAAACTTTAAGCAAAAAATTGAAAATACTAAATTAAATATCAAGTTAAAAGAAGAAAACATCGCAAAAATCGAACTTGATATCGTTGCAAAACGCAACGAATTAAAGAAAATTCTTGAAGATATGACAGGTTTAAACAGTACGGCAGAACAGCATATTGAACGCCGTAATAAATTGCGAAAAGAGCTTGAAAATCTTCAGGATAAAGAAACATCACTTTTAAAAGAAAAAATTCCGATGGAGAATGAATTGAAACTTCTCACGGAACAACTTTCGATTGCGAAAACAAAACTCGCCGAACTTGAAGAATTAAAAGCTAATTTCAATTCAAACTTTGACCTCAAAAAACAACAGGTTGAAGAATTAAACAAAGAATTGAACGATTTTAAATCTATTCAACAAAATACGCTCCACGACCTGGATACGACAAATAACGATATAAACAATCTTAATTACGATATCCGTATGGCGCAAAACAAACTGAACCGTATGGAAGTAACCAAACAAATGGCTCAATCAAGCATGGGCAATGCGATTGATACGGTTATGAATGCCAAACTCCGCGGGGTTCACGCACCGCTTGTAAAACTCGGAACAGTTGACAAAGAGTATTCGACAGCAATGGAAGTTGCGTTCGGCGGACGTATGGCGCACATCGTAGTAGATGACGAACACGTTGCATCCACCGCAATTGAAATCCTTAAATCCTCAGGCGGCGGCAGAACTACTTTTATTCCTTTGAACAAAGTTCAAAAAGCGCCGACGCGTCTTTCTCTACCGAAAGACAAAGGGGTTATTGATTTTGCCATTAACCTTGTGGATTTCGATGATGAATACATAAACGCATTCTACTACGCAGTCGGCGACACTATCGTCGTTGAAGATATGGATTGCGCAAAAAAATTAATCGGCCGTTACAGAATGGTTACACTTGCAGGTGAGTTATTCGAAAAATCAGGTGCGATTACGGGCGGTTCAATGAGAAAAAGCGGTTTAAGCTTCTCTCAAAACGACGACGCACAGCTTGAAGAATTTAAGTCAAAAGTTAAAGAACTTGAACAAAAACTCGCTTCACTTGAAAATAAAAAATCAATTCTTGAAACAAAATTACAAACAATCCGTCAAAACTACAGCGACGCTGTGAGCGAACATTCAAAAGCAAAAGTCGAACTCGACAATATGCAAAAAAATTACGAAAACAGCGAAGTTATTTTGAAAGAAAAAGCTGATTTTATAAAAAATTCAGAGCCTAAAATTGAAGAATTGAATAAAAAACTCGACAAACTCGAAGAAAAAAATGTCGAAGTTTACGACAAAATTCTTAAAACTAAAGAAGAAATCGAAGAAATCGAAAAATTAATCAATGACCAGGATTTGAAAGATTTGAAAGAAAAAACAGAAGGAGTCGAACACGAAATTAAACGTCTTGAAGCTCAATTAATGCAGACTCAAAACGATAAGAGCGAATTTGAACGTGAAATTGCGTTTAATTTAAGTTTAATCAATACAAAAGAAGAAGAGATTACTGCGAAAAATGACGCAAACGTTAAACTTGAACAGGACAAAGAAACTTTCAAAAAAGAAATCGACGACTTACACAAAAAAACAGAAGTATTGAAAGAAGAAATCGCAGTAATTGAAGAAAAACTCGGAGAACTTCTTAAACAGCGCGACGAGATTAACGCGGAACTCATAGAGATGGAAAAACAAAAACACATCAGAATGAGCGATATTGAACGCATAGGGGAGCAAATAGAATCTTTCAAAGCCCGCCGCCGCGAACTTGAGCCTCAGCTTCAAACCGCAAAACAGGAACTTGAAGATACCGGCGTTGAGGTTAACAAGCTTGAACCTGTAGAAATGTCGATTGATGAGATTACATCAAAAATCCAGCGCCTTGATAAGAAAATGCAGGAGCTCGGCGATGTCAATATGCGCGCCTTAACGACTTACGACGAAAAACTTGCACGCCAACAGGAAATTAAAGAACAAATTGAAATTCTCACAAAAGAACGCAAAGAAATCTTAGAAAGAATGCACGGCTACGAACAACTCAAAAAAGAAACGTTTATGAAAACATATAACAACATAAACGAAAACTTTAAAGCCGTGTTCCATCAACTTTCCGAAGGTGAAGGCGAATTAAAACTCGAATTTCCTGACGATCCTCTTAACGGCGGACTTACGATTGAAGCCCAGCCGCGCGATAAGAAATTGCAGCGTCTTGAAAGTATGTCAGGCGGAGAAAAAGCCCTCACTGCACTTGCTTTCGTGTTTGCAATTCAGCGTTATATGCCGTCACCGTTCTACGCGTTTGATGAAGTTGACGCAAGTTTGGACACTATGAACGTTGAACGTATCGCACAAATGGTGCAAAATCAATCAAAAGATACGCAATTTATAGTAGTTAGCCATAGAAAACCTATGATAGAATCAGCTAACAGAACAATCGGCGTAACCCAAAAAGAAAAAGGTATCACAAGAGTAACGGGAGTTAAATTGAGAGACTGATGAGCAGTGAAGCGTTAATATTAAGCTATAATCAAAATGACTTGCCTGAAATCGAAAAACACGTCGATAACGAAGGCATAGGTTTTCTCGTAAATATGGCAAAGGCGGGAAAAATTGACCCGTGGAACATTAACATTGTAGATATCACGGATAAATACCTCGCACACCTTTGCGAAATGAAATCTCAAAACCTTAGATTAACGGGACGTGCGCTTTTGTTTGCGTCAGTGCTTTTGAATATGAAATCAAAAGTTCTTGACGGGGTTGATGTTTTACAGTTTCAGGACGAACCGGAAAACAATCTTGAATTTGATGACGACGGATTTTTAGTGGAATATCCTGAAGAAGATTATATTCCGACAGCAAACGCAATGACAATTGATGATGTTTTGCAGCGCCGCACAAGCGTTAGACTTAACAGAAACCGTGTTGTCACATTGCGAGACTTGATTCGTCAGTTGGAATTTTACGAAAAACTCGAGAAAAAACAATCTTTAAAACAAGCCCATGAACGTGCCAAAAACAGAGTCCGTTCTTATGCAAGATTTACGCCTGATGATATCATCAATCTTGCGCATGAAGAGTATATTGAAGATTGTGTTTTAAGATTAAAAGAAAATCTGGCACAAATATTTGACAGTCAGGACAAAATTGAATTAAACGAACTTACGCTTTTGGGAATGGATAAAATCAGCGCCTATATTGCCCTGTTATTCTTATCCGCCGAAAGTGATTACGAACTCGTTCAGGATGAATTTTATTCTGATTTATATGTAGTAAGAGGTGAAAATGGAACAGTTGAAAACGCGGATTGAGGCTGTTTTATTCACAACAGCACAAGCTCTTTCAATTAAAGAAATAGCGGAAATTTTAAATGAAGAAGATGTGGAAAAAGTAGAAGAATCCATGTTAGAATTAATTATGGACTATGCATCACGAGAAGGCGCTCTTGAAATAGACGACGAAAACGGATACATACTCCAGGTTAAAGAAGAACACATGGATATTGTTGAAAAGCTTTGTCCCGTAGAATTAAAACCGGCTGTTTTGCGAACACTTTCAGTAATCGCACTGAAAGAACCAATACGTCAGTCTGATTTGAAAGAACTTCGCGGCTCAACGGCTTACGAACACGTACAGGAACTTCTTGAAAAAGGTCTGATTGCACGTAACCGTGATAAAAACGGCAGAAGCTACAATCTCAAAACAACGCCTAAGTTTGCAGAATATTTTAAACTCAAAGGCGATACCCGTTCTTTAGCCAAATTACTGGAAGTTGATAAAGGTATTAAAGAAAATGCGTAGAAAAATCCGGTTATTTTGTATTTTGGCAGCAGTAATTGCTGTATATTTTGCAGTCCCGAATATTGCATTTAATATAGGATTAAATCAATTCCGCCACAAAAATTTTGATGCGGCATATAAATATTACGGATTTGCCAAAAAAGTTCAGCCTAATAACAAAGAATTTTGTTATAATTATGTTCTTGCGCTTGCAAACCGCCGTCCGACTTACAGCGTTCAAAAAGAAATGTTTGAACTCGCTCACAAAAATAATGAAGACAGCGCAACTCAATTGGCTAAAGTTAACGTCAACCAGTGGAAAAACAAATTATTAAATAAATACGGTCACAATTACATAGAACAAACCCCTTTTGATAACAGAATTTTACGCTGGAGTATCTCGTCATTTCCTCTCAAGGTATGTATTGATTACCCGGTAAATGAAAATCTTCCGCAGTATTACAGAGCAGAAATAACAAAAGCATTTTATCAATGGCAGCAATCAACAGGATTTTTGACTTTCAATTTTGTTAATAATAAATCAGATGCACAAATTATTGTAAAAATTAATCCTTTGCCTGAAAACATGAATAACGCCAATTCGGATAAATATGTAATAGCATACACAGAACCGGAAATTAAAAACGATGTACTAAAAAAAATGACTATAACCCTTTACGACAAAGATGCCGGCGGAAGCTATTTTTCCGACAAAGAATTGTATAACACGATTCTTCATGAAATCGGCCACGCATTGGGAATTATGGGACACAGCTACAGCACTGACGATTTGATGTATATGTCAAACGAAAATAATCACAGCATTTACACAAGATACCGCAGCAGCTTCCAATATATATCTCCCAAAGATATCAATACAATTAAATTGCTTTATAACTTTTATCCAGACATAACCAATGTAAGCAAAAATCAAGCGGATAAAGAAAAAATGATTTATGCACCTTTGATTCTTGGAAGCAGCGAAGAAATTTCAGATAAAAAAGTTGCAGAAGCAAAATCATATATAAAAAATGCACCTAATATGCCCGGAGGTTACATTGACCTTGCAATTGCATATTCAAACCTCGGGAAAAACAAAAATGCACTCGAAGCACTTGAAAAAGCCTTAACCCTCTCGGTGACAGACCAGGATAAATATGTAGTTTATTACAATATTGCAGTAATTCATTTAAATACAAATAACCTGTCCGAATCCTTGAAATATGCACGTCTTGCACAAGGAATCCATAATGACGACGCGGTTGCAGATTTAATAAGCAATATAGAACATTCCATTGGCACAAAAAAAAAGCCCTTTAAAGACGGATTGATATCAGAATAAACTTAACAAATACTTCACAAAGCCTTTTATTTAAATCACTTTTATAATATGTTTAATAAGTTGGCAGTATTAATAATGAGGAAACAAAATGTACAATGTTGCAATAATAGGTGCCGGTCCTGCAGGAATTTTTGCGGCTCTTGAAATTATGAAATTAAAACCTGATTGGAAGGTTATTTTAATTGAAAAAGGCGACAAAATAGAAGACAGAAAATGCCTTTTGAGAGAAGGCTATAAAAAATGTCCTACCTGCAAAAAATGCGGTTTATTATGCGGTTGGGGCGGTGCAGGTGCATTTTCTGACGGAAAACTTACACTTACTCCTGACGTTGGCGGTCACCTCGTTGATTATATGTCAAGAGATAAAGTTGAAGATTTAATCGCTTATTCAGACCAATTATATCTGGATTTTGGTGCAACAGAAGAAGTTTTCGGTACAGATTTAAAAACATACAGAGAACTTGAAAGAGAAGCCGTGCTTGCAGAACTCAAACTGGTTTATTCACCTGTCAGACACCTCGGTACTGAAAGAAGCCTTGATGTTTTGAAAAACATGCAAGATTATCTCGCCGAAAAAATTACTATTTTGAATAACGTATCGGCAAAAAGCTTAATTGTTGAATGCGAACAGGTAAAAGGAATTGTGCTTGATAATGGCGAAACAATTACTGCGGAATACACAATTATTGCTCCGGGAAGAGAAGGCGCAGACTGGCTTACTCAGGAATTTGCCAAAAACAAAATCGGAATGGTAAACAACGCAGTTGACGTAGGTGTTCGCGTTGAACTTCCTGCACCTGTATTTGAACCGTTGACCGATAAGTTATACGAATCAAAATTAATCTACAATTCTCCTACATTTGGCGATGAAGTAAGAACATTCTGTATGAACCCGAACGGTGAAGTTGTTCAGGAAAATTACAACGGGATTTCAACCGTAAACGGTCACAGTTACGCAGAAAAAACAACAAATAATACAAACTTCGCACTCCTTGTAAGCGAAAAATTCACGGAACCGTTCAAAGAACCTATTCAATACGGTCAACATATCGCAAGATTAGCAAATATGCTCGGGGGCGGAATTCTTGTACAAAGATTCGGAGACCTTCTTGACGGAAGACGTTCCACACCTGACAGAATCAAATCAAGCGTTCTTACTCCAACCTTGACCTGTGCAACTCCGGGAGATTTGAGCCTTGTTATTCCTTACAGACAAATGACAAGTATTATAGAAATGCTTTATGCGCTTGATAAAATTTGTCCTGGAACCGCTTCAAGATATACGCTGCTTTACGGTATTGAGGTTAAATTCTACTCTGCAAGAGTAAAATTAACAAACGAACTTGAAACTGAAGGCGTTAAAAACCTCTTCACTATCGGTGACGGCGCAGGCGTAACAAGAGGCTTAATTCAAGCTTCGGCATCAGGCGTTCACGTAGCAAGAACAATTTGCTCCAGATAGTTTTAAGTGATATAATTTAATCATGAGTAATAAAGTTAGTTTAACAACGCAAAATCGACTGATTATTTTCGGTCTGCTTTTGAGTACCGTTTTAATCATTGCAATCGCGATTTTTGCTATATTTAATATTCAGAAAAAATTAAACGAAGGCTATCATAACTTCGGACAGGTAATATCAAAAACTCTTGCTATTGAAAGTGTTGAGATTACCAAAAATCTTCCTGCAAACAAAATGCAGGAAACTCTTAAAAAACACTCCGAAAGCATTTTGAAAAGCCATAATGATATTGTGTTCATTGAATTTAGAGACGCCGACGGCAACATAATTTATTCAGGTAAAAACCAACTGGCGTCAATGAATAAAACTAACATTAGGGTAACATCGCCGTTAACCGCGATAGGTGAAACCAATCCGATAGGTTCTGTTACGGTAGGTCTTTCGGGAAGCATTATCAGCCAAATTTCAAGTACAACAAGAGCGTCATTACTTTTTGTATTTGCGGTTGCATGGCTTGTGTTTGCGTTCGTAATCCTTATTAATACCTACCTCATAACTCGCGAACTCAGAATTCTTCAGCACGGTGTTAAAAAGATTTCCACAGGCGAATTCGGATATAAAATCGAAACAAAAGACGTAAGCAGCGAAATTGAAGAACTTTTTAACGCATTTAATGACATGTCTGCCCGTTTGCATATTTATGAAGAACAAAATATTGACAGAATTATGCTGGAAAGAAACAAATTCGAATCGGTATTAATGAGTATTGCAAACGGAGTTGTAGTTTGTGACGACAACGATAATGTCGTACTCATCAACAGTAATGCTCAAAATTTACTTGAAGTAACGGAAAGTCAATTTTTAAACACCCAAATTCAACAATATATTGATACTTCAGGCAATGAATGCTTTAAGGATAAAATCGAACAGTTTAAAGATACTCCGCTTGATATCATTGAAAAGAAACCGATTGAATTCAATATTACGGTTGACAACAGAGTTATAAAATCAATTATTTCTCCAATGTTCACCCGTAATAAGGATTATGTGGGATATATCATCGTTCTTATTGATATGACCAAGGAAGCCGAAATGGATAAACTTCGCGCAGGCTTTATTTCAAACGTATCTCACGAACTCAGAACTCCTGTTACGGTTTTGAGAAGCTACATAGACACACTTCATAACTACGGCGATGAATTTGACGAACCGACGAAAAAAGAATTCATCGGAACAATTAATCAGGAAATCATCCGACTTAACCGTATGGTTAACGATATTCTTGACTTTTCAAGATTAGAGGCAAATACAGAACTTGAAAAAGAACAAAATAATATTGAAACGTTAATCGAAGAATGCGCAAAACAGGTAGATGTTTTGACCAAAGAACGTAACCTTCGCATATCCGTAAATAAAATTTCAACTCCGCCCGAATTTATGTTCAATTACAACAGTATAGAACGTGCATTGACCAATTATCTTTCAAACGCTATAAAGTATTCTCCGGACAACGGTGAAATAAAAATCATACTTAACTATTCAAAAGATAAAGATGAAGTTGAAGTGGCAGTATCGGATGAAGGCTGCGGTATTTCTCCGGAACATCAAAAGAAAATTTTCGACAGATTCTACCGCGTAGAAAACGATACTCACACTATTAAAGGTACAGGTTTAGGTCTGAACCTTGTGAAAACAACAATAGAAAAACATCACGGTGGCAGAGTTTTCGTGCATTCTCAAGTCGGACACGGTTCAACCTTCGGATTTATCCTTCCAACTGTTATAGTTGAAGAAACTGCAAATATTTAAACGAAATTTTAAATATACAAAAACTCTACGTAAGTACTTTTACGTAGAGTTTAAAAATGTCTGTTTGCGTCTCACTGAACTTAACTGAAAAGCGCGTTAATTTTATCAATAATTTCCTGCGGCTCAATTTCGTTCGTAACTTTATTTATATCTTGAGAAATCTGATAAAGCTTAGCTGCCTCAATTTTGTCCCCCGTAATTGTAATTGCACGCGCAAGATTAAAATGTGCAAGTGCATAATTCGGATTGCATTCGATTGATTTTTTGAAAAGTTCGATTGATTTTTGAACCCTTCCCAAATCGTCAAGATAAATTACACCGAGATTATTGTAAGCAATATCATAATTTACATCATATTCAATAGCGAGTTCGTATTCTTTGATAGCCTCATCCAAATCACCGTTGCCCCAATACAAAAATCCGAGGTTACAGTGAATTTTTGCATTATACGGATCCAAATCCAGAGCGTTGCGATAAACTGTCAGAGCGTTATTAAAATCTTCTTTGTCATAAAATGCGCTTCCCAAATTGATATATATATCAATATCATCAGGAGTTTGTAAATAAGCACTCTGGTAAGAAGTAATCGCCGCATCCAAATCTTTCTTAGATTCCTGGTAAACAAATCCGAGAGTCTGATTAATTACACTCGTCCATTGCTTTTTAGGATTAAGCGTAACCGCTGTCTGGAAGTGAGAAATAGCGCCGTCTACGTCCCCTTTAACAAAAAGAATATTTGCAAGGTTTGAATGAACATCAGGCATATTCGGCATAATTTGAACAAGCTTCTGATAAATTTCAACAGCGTTGTCATAATCGCCGATTTCTTCGTAAGCCTGACAAAGATGACGATAAGCTTCAATATTCAAACAATCGAGCCAAATAGCCATTTTGTATTCGGTAATCGCGTCATCATAACGACCGATTGCACAATAAACGTCTCCAAGCAATGAATACAAAGGCACAAATCCCGGAGCTTTCTCAATTGCAGCGGCGTAAGTTTCTATCGCCTTTTCAAACTTTTTTGCCTGCACAAGGTACATACATTTAACAAGCATCGGGAAAAACTTCAAATATGATAAGAATTTGCAAACGTTTTTCAACCCTTGAACGTCAAAAGGCAGCGTCAAGAGAGAAAGCAGATACTCAAAATTTGCTTTACATTTCATTTTGAACGATTTAACGGATGAAACATTATAAAGATTTGAAAGCAAAAAGTGCGCACAAGAATTTGCAAAAGGTTTATATTGGATAGCTTTTTTTGCATTAAGCGCGGCTTCCAAAAATCTGGATTTTTTAGTATAAGTTTCAGCAAGAAGATAATATGCTTTTGCAAGTTTAGGATTTTTAGAAATAGCCATATCAAAATAATTTACAGCCTTATCCAAATCTCCCTTGTAGTAATGAGCCTGACCTATTTTAAAATAAATTTCTGCACTATCGATATAAGATTCTAATGCGCGCTGATATTCCGTGATAGCCTCATCAATATATTGGCATGAATTGTAAATATCCAAATGCCATGCGAGATACAAATCTCCCAAACGCACATGTAAATCAGCATTTGTCGGATCTTCCTGCAAACCAATCTGACAAAGTTCAATGGCACATCTTACGTTGCCTGTTTTATACTCTCTATTAATCTTCTTCTCTAACTGTTTAGTATTATTCATAATTATTCTTAAATTCTTGACATTTTATCCGAAAATATTCATACTAGACATTGTAAATAACTTTATATAAAAAAGCAAGTTATTTAATATTACTTTGCATAAATTCTGCAAACCGCAGATATTCTAAGGAGCAACAATGAAAGAAAACAAAATTTACTTTGTGGATGTAACAAACAGAGACGGTGTGCAAACTTCACGTCTCGGGCTGGCAAAACTTCAAAAAACAATCATTAACCTCATGCTTGATGAAATGGGGATTTCACAATCGGAATTCGGTTTTCCGGCTACCACCCACGAAATAAATTACCTCAACGGAAACCTTGAACTTGTTGAAAGAAATGTAATTTCAACAACAAAACTTTCGGGTTGGATGCGTGCTATCGCCAGCGACGTTGAACTTTCTTTCAAAAATGTTCCTAAACTAAAAAACGTCAATCTGTCACAATCAACTTCGGAACAAATGATTCACGGAAAATATCAGGGCAAAAAATCTGCAAATGATTTAATTGCGATGACCGCTGATGCCGTAAGATGCGCTGTTTCAAAAGGAGCAGAAAGAATCGGGGTTAACGCAGAAGATGCCTCAAGAAGTGATATTGATTATTTGATAAAATTTGCCAAAGAAGCAAAAAAAGCAGGCGCTCAAAGATTCCGCTACTGCGATACCCTTGGTTTTGAAGATCCTAAAACTGCTTATGACAGAATTTATAAAATTGCAAAAGAAACAGGCATGTCAATAGAACTTCACTACCATAATGATTTAGGCATGGCAACGGCGTGTTCCGTAATGGGAGCGAAAGCCGCAATTGACGCCGGAGTTGATGCATATATTAACACCGCAATAAACGGAATGGGTGAACGTGCAGGTAACGCAGATTTGGTTTCGTGCCTCCTTGCAATAACAAAATCCGCAGGATTTAGAAACGAATACCATATCGATCCGAATATTGATTTAAGCAAAACATGGCAGCTTGCAAAATACACTTCTTATGCATTCGGAGTACCGATTCCTATGAATCAGCCTGCAGTTGGGGATAATGCTTTTGCGCACGAATCAGGAATCCACGCAGACGGAGCATTAAAAGACCGCAGAAACTATGAACTTTACGATTATGAAGAACTCGGACGCGGTGAACCTGAAATTATCGAAACAGGAAGAATGATTACAACAGGCGAATACGGCGGAATCAAAGGTTTCAGAAACGTATACGATAACCTTGAACTGGAATTCAAAGACGAACATGAAGCCAGAAATATTCTTGAACTCGTACGCTACGCAAACGTTCATACTCAAAAACCATTGACATCCAGCGAATTGAGATTTATTTATTACTATCCTGACATTGCTGCAAAAATCATGACGGTTTCACCTTACTACGAACCTCAGGGTGCAATAAAAGAACGCGTTGACGCAAAAGTTCTTACGAAACCACACAGGATTATATAAATTTATCCTGTTAATCAAAATCTATAAAATCTTTTAAAGAAACTTCAAGAACATCTGCAATCAAAAAAAGTTTCCTTAAGCTTATATATTCCTTGCCTGTCTCGATACAGGCAAGATGTTCTCTGGACAAATCAATCATCTCGGCTAATTTATTTTGAGAAAGTTTTTTTGCCTTACGGTATTTTTTTATATTTTGTCCCAGAAATATAAGTCTTGACATATTTATATTTTGCAACAATAATATAATTAAATATGTAAGATATCACCTTACATTAATACAAAGGAGGTATATGAAAAATTTTGGCTTTACTCTCGCAGAAGTCTTAGTTACACTAGGCATCATCGGTATTGTTGCAGCATTAACTATGCCCGCGCTGATACAGAATTACAAAAAACATGAAGCTTCATCAAGATTAAAAAAATTCTACAGTATGATGAGCCAAGCAATATTATTTTCCGAAAATGATAACGGTCCCTCTGTTGATTGGGATAAAAAAGATATGGCTTTAGATGAGGATAATATTATTATCGCAGATGAACAAAATAAATTAGCTCTGGAATATTTTAACAGATACATAGAGCCGTATATTAAATACACCAAAATCGACAAAAATCCTAAAGAATCTCAAGATGAAAACGGACAGGCAGATCAGATTGAAGTCTATCTGGCAGACGGCTCAACGTTTTACTTTGATAACGGAAATTGTGCACATTTTCTTTATGATACAAACGGACATAAACAACCGAATTCGCACGGCCGAGACATTTTTAGTTTTTTGATATGTCCTGCTACTTATAGAACACATTGTTTATCGCAAAACCAAAAACTTTGCCCGTGGGGATACGTCTCAATCGATGACCGTGAACAGGCTCGCAGACGTTGCATGAATTCACCACAGTATTGTACATCACTTATTATGAAAGACGGTTTTGAATTCAAAAAAGATTATCCGCATAAATTATAATCTCTTTTTGTGATATTATAAAGAAAAAGGAGATATTTATATGGGAATGACTTTAGCGGAAAAAATAATTTCAGAACACGCAGGTAAAGAAGTTCACGCAGGAGAACTGGTTATTGCAAACGTTGATGTAGCAGCAGTTCAGGATGGAACAGGACCTTTAACCGTTCAGGAGTTCAAAAAGTTAGGAATTCCCAAATTAAAAAATCCTGAAAGAAGTATTTTATTTATTGACCATGCTTCACCGAGCCCAAGAAAAGAATTATCAAATACACACACTGTATTAAGAGAATTTTCAAAAGAATACGGAGCAATTTTATCTGATGTAGGAGCAGGTGTCTGCCACCAGAGATTAATCGAAACTTTCGTAAATCCATGCGAAATTCTTGTCGGCGCAGACTCACATACCTGTACATCAGGCGCCCTCAGTGCTTTTGCAACAGGCATGGGCTCAACTGATATTGCGGTTGCGATGGCTCTTGGTAAAACATGGTTAAAAGTTCCCGCAACTTTTAAAGTTGAAGTAACAGGTAAATTCAAAAAAGGAATTTGTTCTAAAGATTTGATGTTACATTTGATTGGCATGATAGGTGCAGACGGCGCAACTTATAAAGCACTTGAATTCTGCGGAGATACAATCGAAAACATGTCTATGTCAGAACGTTTTACACTTGCAAATATGGCTGTTGAAGCCGGTGCTAAGGCAGGACTATTTGTTGCAGATGAAAAGACAAAAGAATTCTTAAAATCTCGCGGTCGTGAGGATAAATTCCGTTCTCTCAAACCTGACAGCGACGCGGTTTACGAACGTATAATTAAAATTAATGCTGAAGATATAGACCATACGGTATCTTGCCCACATACGGTAGATAACACAAAGCTTGCTTCCGAATTAAAGGATGTAAAAGTTAATCAGGTTTTTGTCGGAACATGTACAAACGGCAGAATTGAAGATTTACGTATTGTTGCAGATATTCTTAAAGGAAAAACCGTAAACCCTGATGTAAGAATGCTTATCTGTCCGGCGTCAAAAGATGTTTATATTCAAGCGCTTGAAGAAGGACTTATTAAAACATTTGTAGAAGCTAACGCAACAATACTTCCACCGGGCTGCGGACCTTGCGTTGGTGTTCACGCAGGTACTCTGGCTGACGGAGAAGTTTGTCTTGCAACTCAAAACAGAAACTTTCAGGGTAGAATGGGCAATGTAAACGGATTCATATATCTTGCTTCCCCTTATGTTGCGGCACATACGGCTCTTCGAGGATACATTAGCGCCGAGTAATTCTAATCTTTCACAAAATAAGATAACCCTTATAAGGTATATTTTAGCGTGAGCAATTAGTACAAAATATTTCTTACTATTTGAGTAAGGAGATTTTGTGATGCCTGCCAATAAGCTTCAATACCGAAAAATGACCCTTGAAGAACTGGTCGTTTTATCACAACAAAATGATTTTAAAGCGCTTGAAGAATTAATCAGGCGCGAACAAAAAAATGTATTTGCAACATTTTCCTATCTCACGAAAAAGAGAGAGAATGTTGCAGACTTAACGCAGGAAGCTCTACTTCGTGTAGCAAAAAATATTCATACACTAAAGAACCCTAAACACTTTAAAAGCTGGCTTAATCATATCGTTACAAATCTGTTTTACGATGAACTGAGAAAAAACGCACGTAAACCGGATATGGTTTCTATGGATGAAGAAACTAATGATGATAATAATTTTTCGTTGAAATCAATTATTCCCGATAAAAAATGCAAACCTTCCGAACGGTGCATATCTGCAGAATTGGAAAAAATTATCAAAGACGCTATAAGAGAACTCCCCGAACAATTTAGAATTGCAATTGTACTAAGGGAACTGCAGGGGCTAACTTACGAAGAAATTGCAGAAGCTACAAATTCAAGCGTCGGTACGGTAAAGTCCAGAATTTCACGTGCAAGATTAAAACTGCAAGACGGTTTAAAATCATATATTTGAAAGGAGATAAAATGCAATACGAATTAACTTGTAATCAGGTCATCACTCTATTGACCTTTTATATAGAAAATAAATTGGATAAAAAGCTCAGTATTGGTGTTCGTGAACATTTAAACTCCTGTCCGAAATGTCAGGATAAATATCTAAAATTAAAACGAATTTTAGAAAACTTTTCAGAAATTACAAATAAAATAAATGAATCAGAACCCGCTGACATCAACGAATACAAAACGCCGCAATATGAAAAATTCAAAGCGAATTTGTCAGCATATATTGATAATGAATTAAGCGACAACGAAAATATCAAAATAAAAAAAATAGCAATTTCAAATCCGCTTGCAAGAAAAGATCTTGAAGAAGTTTTCGCGTTCAAACAACTTTTGTACTCATCATTCAACAGAACAAAAAATGATTTAAAATTCGACTTCGCAAAAAAAACAATGGAAAAATTAGATACAAATATGAACAAAACAGATAAACATGCTTTTCATAAACTTGTAGGAATTTTTGCATGTATCATGATTTTTATGCTTATAGGAATAATTAACTTACTAAATTTTTAATCCAAAGCTTTTTGAATAAGCTCTATTCTGAAATTCTGCCATAGATATGCCGCATGGTGCCTCAAGATTTTGAAGCTGCTTATTGTGCATTCTTGATATAGCATTTTTTTGTTGTTTAGAAGCATATTCATTCCGCAAAACAGGTGTAATAAGATTGCAAGAGGCGATTGAGCCTAAAAGACTCGCACCAACGTCCACTCCGTTTTTAAAAGACTTAAAATGGTCTGAAATTTCATCATAATTCGCAAGTTTAGTTATATCGAAATCCCATTTTCCTACAGGTGAAACATTTTCGCCTTTTTTAGGTAATTTCAAACCTGTTTTTTTCAAATGCTCCATTATCTTAGGAGTTGTAAGCTTTCCGCTTTTTACCAGTTTTGAAGCAAGGCTTTTAACAGAATTGGTCACAACGTAAAAAGAAACAATATTAATAGCAGCATCGGCAATTTCTTGCGGAATTAAAAAAGCTTTTTGTTCAGATGGAATTTTGTCATTCACAACAACCGCACCAACCTGCGCCAATGACGAAAGAATCCAACCCAGAACTCCTGTATGAACAAGCATGGTCCCAGGTTGTTCACCATATTTTTCAAGTATGACGTTTTTGAACGCGCCAAACTTCTTCGCTGTAACTTGACCAAAATTTTTCATCAAATCGGGAGTTTTCATTTCTTTTTACCTCCCGAACCTTCGTCAATCATTAGGTTTGTAAGAAATTTGGTAAACGGTGCGTCTATAAGAAAGTTTGTAAACATCATAACGACCAGGGCAACAATGGTTCCCATTGCGTTTTTATACTGATCAAATGCGTCCTTGGTTACTTTTGTGTAATTTGAAGGTTTAAACATCTTCAAATCCATAGCTTTAATACAGGCCTTTCTTATGGCAAAACCGGTTAATGTACCTGCAATAACCTTAGCTATAGTTCTTGCAACAGAAACTTTTCGGGTTTTTTCGTCAACACTTTTGTTACGGGCGTCAATGGCAGGCTGCATTACAATAGCTGTCGCACCCAAAATCAGTCTTTGTTCTGCGGATGAACATTTTTTACCGAATTTGGCTATACGTTCTATAGTCTTCTCATTCGCAATAGGATTAAAATTAGGTATGGCATCATATATACGTTTACCAATAGAACTTGCTTTTGAGGCAAACGAATTTCCAAAAGATATTTGTGATATTAGATTTGTTGACACCATATTACTACCCAAATCAATAAAGAGTATGAAGGCTTAAAATTGCCGAAAAAAACGGTAATTTTAAGAAATATTTACATAATCTTTTGCATAAGTAATACTACATCAAACAAATTTTAAAGAATAGCTCCCTTAGGCACAACAGTTACCCCATTCGGAGAAACATGGAAGCCGCGGCGAAGGTCTTCTTCTCTGTCGTAGCCTATTCTTGTATTAGGCGGTATCTTCACATTCTTGTCAATAATGGCACGCTTAATTCTTGAATAACGTCCTACATCAACATTTTCCATCAATATGGATTCGTAAACCTGAGAATAACTGTTTATACGCACTTTTGGCGAAAGAATACATTTAGAAATACTTCCGCCTGATACAACGCAGCCTTCAGAGACCATAGAATTTGTAGCCATACCGACTCTGTCACCTTCCTGCCAGATAAATTTTGCAGGCGGGTAGTTGTAATTAAATGTTCTGATAGGCCAATCTTTTGAATAAAGATTCAGTTCAGGATTTGAATCCAACAAATCCATATTTGCCTGCCAATATGCATCAATACTTCCCACATCTCTCCAGTATCCGCGTTCGGCGTCTGTAATTCCTGGGAATTCATTATCGGCAAAATTATAGATATAAATGGATTTGCCTTCATTCAAAAGCATAGGAATAACATTTTTCCCGAAATCGTGACTGGATTTTTCAATTTTTTCATCTTCATCCAACGCATCTAAAAGTATATCTTTATTAAAAATATAATTACCCATTGAAGCAAGACATTTGTCAGGATGTCCCGGGATTGATTTAGGTTTATTTTGTGGTTTTTCTACAAAATTAATGAGTTTCCAATTATCATCAACTTCAATAATACCGAACTCTGAAGCCTCTTCTATCGGAATAGGAATCGCCGAGATAGTTAAATCTGCACCTTTTAATTTATGGTAATTCAACATTTGTGAAACATCCATTTTATAAACATGGTCTCCGCCAAAAATGCAAACATAATCTGGATCTTCATCTTTAATATGGAAAACATTCTGATAAATCGCGTCCGCAGTTCCTCTATACCAATCAAGTCCTGTTCTCATCTGCGCAGGAGCCAAATCAACAAATTGATTTAAGAAAGGCGACAATGCCCAACCGCGCGTAATATGTTTATTTAGCGAGTCTGATTTATATTGAGTCAAAACTTTTATTTTGAAAAATCCCGAGTTAATAAAATTATTCAAAACAAAGTCTATAATTCTATATCTTCCGCCAAAAGGAACAGCAGGTTTTGCTCTATCCTGAGTTAACGGAAGCAATCTTTTTCCTTCTCCGCCTGCCAAAATCATAACAAGTGCATCATCTATGGACATTTTTTCTCCTTTATATAATAAACCTCGTGACTTTATTATATATCAGTCACAAAAATTTTGCACTATGTTAAATTTATTTACACTTTTTCTTACCGTTCCAAGACAATCCGCTGCAATGCAGATAATCCATATTTCCGTTGTAGAGTACCCATGCAGTGCACCCATGACCATTATTTCTATTGGTTGAGGTTAGACTACAGTGTGTCTCAAACGGAAATACAGGAGAAGCTTCTCTCCCATGCGGTACTATACCGTCTTTTGTCAGAAAAAACATAAAATCATTAATCCCGCGTATTATCTGCCCCTTTTTATCAGGCCAGAGAACCAATATATCAGAGCAAGCATTCGGTTTTAAATCCATTCTGGTACAATTTGGAGAGAATACACTTCCAAACAGAATAACGGTGCCATCGTTTAATGCGAAAACAGGATGTGCTTTTAAGTCCAATTTCTTATTATCGACAGTTTTTGCTAAATTCATAACTGTTACATTACCGGAAAAACATTCAAATACAGAATTGCATTTTTGCCCCTTCATAAATTTTGTCAAAATAGCTCTTTCAAGTTCAATTCCTGACGAATCATACCCGGTAATTTGACCTTTATCATCGTAAATTGGTTGTTTCCCGCTCATTCCCCATGTATCCGGCGTACCGTATTCTTGCACCGCAAACATATAAGCCTGAGAAAGTATTGAATAGGCTTTTTTTAGTCTGACAACCGTTGCTTTCTCCTGCTGTTTTTGTATAAGCGCAGGCAGAGTCATCGCTGCAACAACCCCGATTATCCCTAATGTTATCAATACCTCAGCCAGTGTAAATCCTGTTTTACGTTTATCCCAAAAGTACATCGTTCCCTCCTTGTTATAACATTATTATAACCAATTAATAGAATAATATGCAATTATAGTTATAACATTGTTACAATATTACACATGAAGGTTATATGATTAGAAAAATTATACAAATCGGGAACAGCTGGGGCGTGATTATTCCGCTTCCGATATTACAATTACTAAAAATTAATCCTGTCACCGATAAATTGGATTTCTCAGTGGAAAAAGATTACATTGTAATAAAAAAAGTAAAAAGTTAATCCGGAATTTTTATTAGCAAAAAATATTTTCTTCAAGTTTTCATACAAACAAAACAAGGAGAATATATGCAAATTAATACCAGAAACACAAACAGCAATATCGCATTTCGCGAAAAATATCCGATAAAATTATTAATGAATTGCGCCTGTGAACCTCCGCTTGCCAGACGAAGCGAAGAATTAAACCTCATTCACGACATATATAAACCTTTAAAACGTGACTTTTATGAAATGATAAGAAATGACAAGTTGCTAAATAAATATCTCACTGAATTACGCAACTATATTATTGAATCTTTTCCTGAATTAAAACAGTATATTGATAAATTAAATCATTTACCTAAGGATTATCACAACGATATCGTCTATGTTGCAAAAAGAAATCTGGGAAACGAGCTTGAATTAAAACGTGTCCCAAAAAGCAAAAGACCATAAAAAAAAGACCGTCTTTCCGACGGTCTTTTTTTTAATTATTACAAATCTTACTGGCAAAGTGCAAGCAGGATACCTGCCGCTACACCAGAACCGATTACACCTGCAACGTTCGGTCCCATTGCGTGCATAAGAAGGAAGTTTTGAGGATTTTCCTCTAAACCTACTTTGTTAGCAACACGGGCTGCCATCGGAACTGCAGAAACACCTGCCGCACCGATAAGCGGATTGATTTTTTCTTTTGAGAATACGTTCATAAGCTTAGCACATAAAACACCTGCACCTGTTGCAAATGAGAATGCTATGATACCCAAAATCAAAATGAATAATGTTTGAGTTGTCAAGAACTGATCAGCAGACAATTTTGAACCTACAGATAAACCGAGGAAAATTGTTACGATATTGATTAACGCATTCTGCATTGTATCTGAAAGTCTGTCAACAACTCCGCATTCTTTACATAAGTTACCGAAAGTAAGTGCACCGATAAGAGGGCATGCATCAGGTAAGAAGATTATGCAAAGACCCAGTACAACGAGAGGGAAAACGATTTTTTCACGTTTTGTAACTTCTCTCAACTGTTTCATTTCAATTTTACGTTCTTCTTTTGAAGTCAATAATCTCATAATTGGCGGTTGAATTACTGGAACCAATGCCATATAAGAATAAGCCGCAACTGCGATTGCACCGAGTAATTCCGGAGCAAGTTTTGAAGTTACGTAAATTGAAGTCGGACCGTCAGCACCACCGATGATACCGATTGCACCTGATTGCGGAAGTGTAAATCCGAAACAGCAAAGTGCAAGAAGCAATGCTCCAAAGATACCGAACTGAGCAGCACCTCCAAGAAGTGCGGTTTTAGGGTTAGCAATTAACGGACCGAAGTCTGTCATAGCACCAACGCCCATGAATATTATCAACGGGAACAAGCCCTGATGAATACCTGCTTCGTAGATAATTCCCAAAAATCCGTGAGGACCCGCAATATCAGCAACAGGAATGTTTGACAACAATCCGCCGAATGCGATAGGAACCAGAAGAAGCGGTTCATATTGTTTTTTTATACCTAACCACAAAAGGAAACAGCAAATTACAAGCATAATCGGAGAACCGAATTGATGCAAGAATTGCTCAAATCCGCTTGTGATAGAAGGGTCAACCGGTTGTACAAAGTTAGCGATACCGGTAGATTCCCATAATTTCATTAAACTTTCTTGTAAATTCATTTTTCTATCCTTTTCAAATTATGTTTACCTAGCCGATAGTAACGAGTACGTCACCTGTTTTAACTTTACTTCCAACTTCGATTTCAACTGATTGAACCGTACCTGTTACAGGTGATTTAATTTCAGTTTCCATTTTCATAGCTTCAACAACTGCGATTACATCGCCTTCTGAAATGCTGTCACCGTTAGAAACGAGAACTTTCAATACGTTGCCCGGAAGTGCGGCTTTAACAGGAGTACCTTCTCCGCTTCCTGCGTTAGTATTTGCTTCAATACCCGCTTTAACGTCGATATCGTAAAGTTTGCCGTTGACGGTAGCTTTTTTACCTTCAAGAGCAACGGCATATTTTTTACCGTTAACAGTAACGGTGTAACCGTTGTTAGCTTCATCAACTTTAGGTTCTTTTTCACCTTTTTCACATTTTCTTACGCCGATTGTAGCTTTACCTTCAAGGAATAAAATACCTTTTTCTTTACAAGCTGCGGAGATGAAAATGTTTTCGTCGTTAACAGGGAGTCCTGCATCTTCAAGACGTTTTGTAGCTGCTGCGATACCTTTTGTTTCATCTTTATCGTTAATATCAACTACTTTTTCGGTTGTAGGCTGTAAGTTCAACTGTTCAGCAGCGATTCTTACTACTTCACCATCAGGTTCGCAAGGTGTTTTACCGAAGTAACCGAGAACCATTTTTCCGTAACCTTCCGCAATTTTTTTCCAAGGTCCGAACATTACGTTATTGAATGCTTGTTGGAAATAGAATTGTGAAACAGGAGTTACAGAAGTACCGAAACCGCCTTTTTCAACAACTTCTTTCATAGCTGCAACGACTTCAGGATATTTATCCATCAGGTTGTTGTCACGAAGCATTTGAGTATTAGCAGTCAAAGCTCCGCCCGGAAGTGGTGATTGAATAATCATAGGGTTAACTGCCAATGCTTCCGGTGGAAGGAAGTAATCTTTCATACATTCTTTGAAGATTTCTTCTGTTTCAAGGATTTTTTCAACGTCAAGACCCAAATCGTATTCGGTGCCTTTAAGAGCATGCCACATAGAAACGATATCAGGTTGAGCGGTTCCGCCTGAAACAGGTTTCATAGAAAGGTCGATACCGTCAGCACCACCGTCAAGAGCAGCGAGGTAAGCAGCAAGACCTGTACCTGCGGTTTCGTGAGAGTGGAATCTGATATGAGCATCAGGACCGAGGATTTCTCTTGTACGTTTAACGGTTTCGTAAACTTTTCTAGGGTTTGAAGTACCTGAAGCATCTTTGAATGCTAAGCTGTCAAACGGAATTCCAGCATCGAGAATATTTCTTAATACTCTTTCGTAGAAGTCAACGTCATGAGCGCCCTGACAACCGATAGGAAGTTCCATCATTGTGATTGTAACTTCGTGTTTCAAACCGTTATCTCTGATACATTGACCTGAGTAAATTAAGTTGTTAACATCGTTTAAAGCGTCAAAGTTTCTAACTGTAGTAACGCCGTGTTTTTTGAACATTTTTGCGTGAAGGTTGATGATATCTCTAGGTTGAGAATCAAGACCTACAACGTTTACGCCTCTTGCGAGTGATTGAAGGTTAATGTCAGGACCGACAGCGGCTCTGATTTTATCCATTGTTTCAAATGCATTTTCGTTGCAGTAGAAAATAGGTGATTGGAAACGTGCACCGCCTGCAACTTCAAAGTGTTTCAAACCTGCATTAACAGCAGATTGCAAAGCAGGAATAAAGTCATCGACAAATACTCTTGCCCCGTAAACTGATTGGAAACCGTCTCTGAAAGAGGTATCCATAACTTTAATAAGTTTTTTTCCCATAATTTATATCCTTTCGTAACTAATTACTTTTTTAATAACTGCGCCGTCATGGCGGAGTTTGTAAAAATTATCCCTGCGCTCTTGCAACAGCGATTGCAATCGCAATAGCTTCGTCTTCGGACACGTTTTTCTTAGCGCCTTTTTTCTCAACAACTTCCACTTCTTCAGGGAAGAATTTGTTAATCCATTTCACGAAAGCCGACATAGCTCCCATTGAAAACACAAGAATACAAAGAAAAGATAATACTACAGCCATACCAATGCCAAGCAGCACTAACCCTTCCTGTAAATGTAGAGTAAATTGTTCCATCATAATATATCTCCTATTGTAAGTACGAAATCTTCATTATTTTCTGAAAGAACAAGTTCGCCTTTATCCGTAACTGATTTTGCGACACCTTTTCTTTCTTTATCAAAAACTTTTACGCAAACTTCTTTATCCAAGAAACATGCTTTATTAATATAATCGGATTTTATAAATTCAAAACCTTTTTCCAAAAATTCATCATAATCTTTAAAAAATTCTTCGCATAACGCGGTTCTGAAACTTTCACTGTCAACAGCATTGCCGATTTCAAGATTAAGAGCCGTAACATCTTTGTCGATTATTTCTTTCACGGAATCTTCCGTTGCATTAAGATTCACTCCTATGCCGAGAACAAGCCCTTTAAAATTGGCTCCCTGCATGACAGTTTCGGAGAGAATCCCCGCAATTTTTTTACCGTGAATCAATACATCGTTCGGCCATTTTATTTGCGGTTCAAGACCGTAAGTTTCGAGGATTTTGCAAAGTTTAACCGAAAGATATTGTGTAAGATTTGAATAAATTTCATCAAAAGAATCAGAAGGTTTCAAAACAAAAGACATGAAAAGATTACCCTCGCCCAAATCTACCCATTTACGCTGAAGACGACCTCTTCCCTCATCCTGGCGAACAGCATGCACAACAGACTTGTCGGACAATTCCGCAAGATGTTCTTTCGCGTATAAGTTAGTAGATTTAACCTTTTTCAGGCTAATCGTTTCCATTGCTCCCCTCTAAATTAATTTTTCATATATAACAATTCTAACGCAAACAAAAAAAATTTGCGATTTTTTTTTTACGAGTTAAAATAAATTTTGAAAAGGGAGAGGAAAATAATATGGAGCATTGGATTTATACATTAAATCTTGCAGGACACAGTGTTTCTCTTAACATGGATACATTGATAACCATGTGGCTTTCAATGCTGCTTTTAATAATTCTTGCATTTGTTTCAACCAGAAAAACTTCAATAATACCGGGCAAATTACAATTAATTAATGAAGGTATTATTAAATATTTCACCCAAATTACGGAATCAAGCATGGGAAAAACCGAGGCTCAAAGACATTTGCCTTTGATTTTAACTTTATTTATGTTTATTTTAACGGCAAACCTTGTGGGTCAGCTTCCGTGGCACTTGATTCACCTGCATACCGGTGAATTTGCCTCCCCGAATAACGATATTAACATGACTGCGGCAATGGCAATCGTTGTTTCGCTATATTATATTTATTACGGAGTGAAGAAAAAAGGATTCCATTTCTTTTTCCATGGCGGTGGCGTAGACGGTATTATTATTACGCTTGTCGATACTCTGGAACTTTTTGTAAGACCTTTTTCACTGGCACTGCGACTTTTTGCAAACATTTTTGCCGGAGAAGTTTTGGTGTTTACAATGGTCGGAATCGTTGCATACATTGCACCGCTTCCGTTCATGTTCTTTGAAATATTTGTTGCGTTAATACAAGCTCTTGTGTTTACGCTGCTTTCAACAACCTATATATCAATGGCAATTAATGAAGAAAAATCAGAATAACAGATAATTAAAAGGAGAAAAATTATGGCAATTGAACAAATCGCAACAGCATCTTTAGATTTAGCAAAACTCGGTGCAGGTATCGCTATCGGTTTTGGTGCAATCGGCGGAGGCTTAGGACTTGGTATTGCAACAAAAGGTGTGCTTGAAGCTATTGCAAGACAACCTGAAATGAAAGATGAAGCGTTCAAAAACTTCATTATCGGTGCAGGTCTTGCGGAAGCAACCGCTATTTACGCATTGTTAGTAGCATTGTTGTTGATATTTGTTAAATAATTTGGCGGAGAATCAAGATTATGCTGCAATTTAATGCCACATTTTTAGTCGCAATGATGAGTTTTATTTTGTTCATAATAATAATGAACAAAATCCTCTATGAACCTATAGGAAAAGTAGTTGCCGAAAGGGAAGATTTCATCAACAAAACTAACGAAGAAGCAGAACAACTTAACGGTCAGGCTGAAAAAATCGAAACAGAAAGAGTAGAAAAACTTTCTAATGCAGACCGCGACGCTAAAAAAGTCGTGAGTGATTCTGTTGAAAATGCTAATAAAAAATCCAAAGAAATGACTGATGAGGCTAAAAAACAAAGCAGCAACGAAATTCTTTCTGCAAAAAACGAACTAAACAATCAGGCAGAACAAACAAAAGAACTTTTAAAAGGAGATATTAAAAGTCTTGCAGAAAACATTTCTCAAAAAATTCTCGGGGAATACACGTCAATAGATAATATTGACAATGAACTGGTAAATAAGGTAATAAATTAAAATGAATAATTTATCTGATTTGTGGAATTTATTTGTAACCAGCAATACATTTAACTTTGTAGTGATGGTTGCAATATTCTGCGTAATACTAAAAAAAATAAATATTTCAGAAGTTCTTGAAAATTTGCGCTTGAATATAATTGATTCAATAGAAAGCGTAAAAAATAACAAAATTTCGGCAACCGAAAATTTGGCAAAAGCAAAGGATTCCGTAAAAAATATCGACGCCGAAATCAGAATTAAACTTGACGGTGCAAAAGAAACGGCACAAAGTATTTGTGACACGATTTTAGAAAATACCGACAAACGAATTATTCTTATCCAGGAGAATACGACTAAATCAATTTCTTCGGAAGAAAAAAGCCTTTCGGCAAAATTAACGGAAAAAGCAGCTCAGGCAGCATTAGCTATTGCCAAAAATCATATTATCCACACGCTGAAAGACAGACCAAATTTGCACAGCAAATATATTGATGAAAGCATACAAGAATTAGACAGGATTCAATTCTAAACCATGAAAAATTCTAAAGAACATATTTCATTATCAGCACAAAATTATGCGAACGCTCTTGTAGGCGTTTTAGAAAACAGAAATGCCACATTTGAAGAGATAAGCAAGGATTTTGAAAATATCAGAGAGATTCTGAACAGTTCACCCGAATTGGAATCGGTGCTGAACAATCCTACAATTACATCAGAAATAAAAAAAGATATTGTCAGTGAAATTTTTAAAAACGACATTGGTGAAACAATGATGAATTTTTTAAAAGTTCTTATTGATAAAAAACGATTTGGAGAATTGCCGCAAATTCACAGCGCATATATTGAAAAGCTGAATGAAATTCATAATATCCAACCGGTAACAGTCGTCTCTGCAGTAGAACTTTCGGATAACGACAAATTACAGGTAATTAAGAAGCTGGAAGAAAAATTACATAAAACCGTTCAGCCTGAATGGGAACTTGATACTGATATTATAGCAGGTCTGGTAATTCACATTGACGACAACCTGATTGATATGAGTATTAGAAACAGATTGGCGAAATTGAAAAAAGATTTAATGTTAAAGTAGAACAGATAAGAGGTTAATATGGTACTGATTAAACCGGACGAAATAAGTGCAATTATTAAAAGTAAAATAGAAAATTACGAAGCAGCAACGGAAGTTGCAAATACAGGTACCGTAATTGAAGTAGGTGACGGTATCGCCAGAATTTACGGACTTAATAACGTTATGGCAAGTGAACTTATCGTATTTGACGACGGACACGACACTCTCGGAATTACGATGAACCTTGAAGAAGATAACGTGGGGGTTGTAGTTCTCGGGGAATATACACGCATTAAAGAAGGTATGACCGTAAAAACCACCGGCAGAATTGCTTCAGTACCCGTTGGGGATAACTTAATAGGAAGAATTATAGACCCTACAGGTAAACCGCTCGACGGAAAAGGTGATTATGAATACTCAAAAACCCGTCCTATCGAAAGAGTTGCACCGGGTATTGTTACAAGAAAATCGGTTCACCAGCCGCTTCAAACAGGTTTAACCGCAATTGATGCGCTTACGCCAATCGGAAGAGGTCAGCGTGAATTAATCATCGGCGACAGACAAACAGGTAAAACTGCAATTGCAATTGATACGATTATTAACCAAAAAGGCAAAGACGTAATATGTATTTATGTTGCAATCGGACAAAAAGCATCAACCGTTGCGCAAATTGCAAAAACACTTGAAGAACGCGGTGCAATGGATTATTCGATAATCGTATCCGCAACCGCAAACGAATCGGCTCCGCTTCAATATATTGCACCGTTTGCAGGTGTCGCAATAGGTGAAGAATTTATGGAACAGGGCAAAGATGTTTTAATCGTTTACGATGATTTGAGTAAACACGCTCAGGCATATCGTGCTATGAGTTTGCTTCTTAAAAGACCGCCGGGACGTGAAGCGTATCCGGGAGATGTTTTCTATCTTCACTCAAGACTCCTTGAACGTGCGGTAAAATTAAACGACGAACTCGGAGGCGGAAGTATTACAGCATTGCCTATTATTGAAACTCAAGCAGGTGACGTATCTGCGTATATTCCGACTAACGTAATCTCTATTACCGACGGTCAAATATTTTTGGAAACTAACCTGTTTAACTCGGGCGTTCGTCCTGCGATTAACGCGGGGATTTCGGTTTCTCGTGTCGGCGGTGCCGCTCAGACTAAAGCAATCAAACAGGTTGCAGGTAAATTAAGACTCGACCTTGCTCAGTTCAGAGAACTTGAAGCGTTCGCTCAATTCGCGTCAGATTTGGATCAGGCAACCAAAAATCAACTTCTGCGCGGAGAAAAGTTAACCGAAATCTTGAAACAACCTCAATATAATCCTTTGAGCGTTGCTGAACAGGTAAGTATCCTTTATGCAGCAAACGAAGGCTTATTGGATGATATTCCTAATACGGATATAACAAGATTCAAAAAAGATTGGTTCGTTCATTTAAATTCAACCCTGAAAGAACTTGCAGATAACCTTAACGACGGTAGCGCACTTTCAGATGAGGACAAAAAACAATTAAAAGACAGTATTGAAACGTTCAAAAAGACTTTCTAAGGTATAACGATGAGCAATCTTAAAAATATTAAAAACAGAATAAAAAGTATTGAAAGCACTAAAAAAATTACGCGCGCAATGAAAATGGTTGCAGCTGCAAAAGTAAAAAAAGCAGAAAATACCGTTAAAATTTCGCGTCCGTTTACGGCTGAATTGAATGCAATGTTCAAAAAACTTCTCAATTCAGTCGGAACATACAGTGCTTCAACACTAAAAATCAAATCTGCAATCGATAATTATCCAGAATTGCTTCAACTGCGCCCGATAAAAGCTGTCGGAATGCTTGTTATTACATCCAATAAAGGACTTGCCGGAGCTTACAATGCCAATGTCGCGCGCAAAACTTTGAAAAAAATCGAAGAATACAATGAACAAGGAATTCATGTAACCTTGTTCATCATCGGACAAAAGGGGATTTCGGCACTTAAAAGAAAAATTGAAAAATTTGATTGCGATATTGCCAAAACTTACATAAATGTTGCAAATAAACCTACAGGAAGTGCATGCCTGATGGTTGTAGAAGATATGGCAGAATATTTTGTTAATAAGAAAATCGATAAAATCGAAATTATTACAACAAGATTCAAAAACATGATGAGTTATTTTGTTGAAGACTGGGAGATTCTTCCGCTAAAAAATCAAGAGGAAGAATACGAACGACTTCACGATAACATAGCCGAACCGCTTATGGAATTTGAGCCGGATATGCACCATATTTTACAAAAAGTTGTGCCTATGTACATTACAAACATAATTTATCAAGCGATACTTGAGGCTCAAGCCAGCGAACTGGCATCAAGAATGACTGCAATGTCTGCTGCGACAAGCAATGCTGAAAAAATGATTAACTTGCTTTCAATTGAATACAACAAGACAAGACAGACTGCTATTACACAAGAAATCATTGAAGTCGTCTCAGGTGCAAATTCGCAAATAAATTAATTATTATTTACGCGCCTAAAAATTTGCTTTTATCAATGAATGAATTTGAATTATTAACATTCATCTTTGATTCGATTTGATTATTTTGTTCAGTCTTAGCGGTTTCAGAAACAGCTTTTTCTTCTGCAGCAAGTTTTGCCAGACGTTTAGCTTCGTTGCGTTTACTCATTTCATCGTTAACTTTCGGAATCAATAAACCCAGAACAAGTGCAGAGTAAGCATAACCTACAATTTGTGCAATATTAAGGTTGCGTAATTTTATTCTTGTAATTTTATCTTCTTTTGGTAAAAGTTTTAGCAACTCGCTGTATTTTAAAGCTTTACCGTCTTTTACGGTCGAAATACCATGGTTTTTAAGCGCAGAATACAAAACTTCGTCACGGGTTTTCAGTGAAGAATTTGCAACCCATTTCAAGAAGCCTTTTCCGTCTTCTTTAGAAAGGTTAATCAAAGAACCGCTTTTATCGAGAAGTTTTGCAGTACCTTTAGTGATTAAGCTGCCTAAAACAAGAAGGCTTGAGAATCCTAAAGTATCCTTAACCAAAGATTCTCTGAGTTCGTCTTTATCACGTGCAGATATCAAACGTGAACCGATTGTAAGCCCGTAAACCAATTTCAACTGATTAATGGTAGGAAGCATTCCCTGGAACTGAACCTTTGATAAAAGTTTCGAAGGATTAGTCGTAATTGTTGCAAGCGCCGCAGTAGAAAAAGCTAATGCAGTTGCAAGTTTTTGCATTTTAAATCCTGCAGAATTATCTTTTTTACGTCCCGGAACGCCTACAAAACCGTCCTGACCTGTTTTCTTTTTTGTCAAATACATATTAATCGGCTGAACTGACATGCCGAATAAAGTAGCAAAACCAAGACCTGCTGCCGCACGATTAAGATTGAATTTCTTCAATGATTTGATAAAATCATTTGCTTTCAAATCAGGTGTTGTTTCAAAAATTTCTTTAACATCCTTTGATTCAAACGATTTCATAATATTATAAACGTTATCAATCAAATTTTTAAGGCTTGTATGAGCTTCTTTACCGTTTTCGCCGACGAGTTTAACATTCTTTTCGCCGCCTGCAGCAGAAGTTACAGAAGAATAAATAAATTCTTTTGAATCTTTATCGAGTTTTTTAATATTTGAATCTTTTAATTTTTCATAAAGAGTTTCGACAAAATCATTTTTTGCGTCTTTAATTGAAGCCCAACCGTTTTCCGGATTTACATCAGTATTTCTTACATAGATACTGTCGGCAATTTTAGATAAAGACGCTTTCAACGGATCAGCCGCTTTTGCCTGAACGTTTGCGTGATGAATATTTGAAAGAATATCAATAGTATTGTTATCTGCAAAAATATGGTTCATATTAAAACCGAACTTATTTTTCAAAGTTATTGCAAGAGCAGCACCGGCAACAGTACCGTATACCCCGACCATAGCATGGTTAAATGTACCTGCTGATTCACGTCGTGCTGTTTCTATACCTGCAGACGGACCTCTGTGAGCAAAGTCATAGGCGGTTCTCGGCACAACCATTGTACTCAAATCCATGATATTTGCGCCGACTGCCTGATTTACATCAAGGAATCTGAGGGCTGTTGAACCTGTAATTGCCGCAGTATCCACAAATCCTTTAAATCTTACATCGTTCTTTTTATTGCTATTTACTTGTGGGGTTATTTGTTGAACTTTCATTTACTGTTTCCTTTAAGAACCGAAAAACGCTTCAAACGGAGGAGTTTTAAACGGTTTCATCTGTGAATTTTGAATCTTAGATGAATCGTTTGAGGCTTTTGTTTTTAAATTTTGTTCGTTCAAAGCCTGTACTTTTTCGCGTTCCTTTTTGTTTACCTGAGTTCTGGTGTATACAGGGATAAATATTCCCAGAGATATTAATGAGAATGCGATATTACCGAGTTGGCAAATCGATCTCAATCGTTTATTTTTAGTCCTTAGAGCTTCATCTTTAATGGCATTGAGTTCATCAGTAGACTTAATGGTCGTATGTTTTGCCCAATTCCACAAGCGCTTAAACATATTATCACCCTTATCCGAATTTTTCAAGTGTGTGAGTAATTGAGAGCCTTCACTGTGATTGTCGAGATAAGTGGCAATAGCTTTTGCCGCATAATCACCTAAGAAATAGAAGCTTGAGAATGTAGCAATATCACGAATTGTACTTTCTTTTAATTCGTTTGAATCTTCAGCAGCGGCAAGACGGCTTGAAAATGTTGCAGCTGAGATTACTCTTGCCTGATCCATAGTAGGGAACAGGTTTTTAAACTGAAACATTTTAAGGCTCGGTCTGTCTAACCACATTGACAAGCCTGCTACACCTGCCATTAAAGGTACTGCGAAGAATTTTTGTGCAGTAAGTTTATGTTTTTCTTCCGGAGTAAGGATTCTTTCCTTGTCATCATTGTACAAAGGAGCGCCTTTTTTGCCCGAAAGTTTGTGCGTAATCCATCTGTTAATAGGTTGAGCCGAAATTGCGAGCGGAATAATCACGCCAAGTCCTGCCGCACTCTTCCAGTTAACAAGTTTTCGAGCCTTATGGAAGTATTTGGAAATAGTATCCGCATCCTGAATATTTTCTTTAACAACGTTATGTAATACACCTGAAAGACTGTCACACATTGACTGCAAGTTATTTGAGAAATATTTTTCATCACCTGCAAATTTTATATTTTCAGAAATTCCTGTTTTATTAATGATTGTTTTATAAGCATTTTCATTAATCTTTTTGTCAGGCTCTTTCGATACAATATTTTTAGCCCATTTTTTCAGGGTTGTAATATATTCTTCATCATCGGCAAAAATATCGCGGAATTTTTTATAACCGTTTTTGTCAATATCACCGCTAACACCTTCAATGTTATCGAGAGTATTTTTCAAAGTATTAAATACACGTTCTTCATGTGTTGCGCCATGTGCTTCCGAATAGAATTTTTCAATCTTGGTAAGCGCATCACCGTTAGCCCAACACCAGGCAAGTTTTGAGTTTTTGCCCAAATCGCCCATAATCGGATTTTTCAATAACGCAGCGGTTCCTGCGACAATAAAGCTTGGAATAATACAGTTAATCAACAAGCCTGAAGATTCACGGCGAAATGCTTCAAAACCGCCCATAACGTTTAATTTACGTTCATTTTTTTCATTACCGTTTTCGTCTTTTTTCTTGGAACCGATAAAAGTTTCAAAGAAAGTTCTCGGCAAAATTGCCGTTGCCAGGTCAAGCACAGTAACATTAAGCATTGGCTCTTTTTCGCAAGCCTGAATGCCGCTTATCAAAATGTCACCCACACCTGTAAAACTCGGTTGGGTTTGAGTATTTATATTATCCTTTTTAGGGGCGTATTGTCTTCTATTTGTTACTACACTAACTTTATCAATCATAAATACTTTTAGTCTGGAATTTATTGTTGTCTAATGTACACTTAATTATAACAACACTACAATTATATTAAAAGCCCTCCAGAAAAAAAATTGCGTGACTGCGCTGTTTTGTAAAGAGAATATTAAGAACTCCTTTTGCATTTTTAATTAAAAATAGTATATTTTTAAAACTTTTTTTATATTTTTAAATAAATTTTCTTCAAAAAAATAACAAAAAACCACAAATTTACAAAATTTTTACTTTAAACTTTTTGTAAAATTTTGTTAAGATAAAGTCAAAATCAAAATTTTAGTATAGACATAGTATATAAAAAACGACTTTCAGGCATGCCAATAAGGGTTTAAGAAAATCCTTTAATAAATTCAAGAGCCTGTTCTTTTGTTATCACATCGCCAGAAAGTTGAGCCTCGTGAAGGGCATTCATAATCTCACCCAGTTTTTTTGAAGGTTTTATTTTCAGAATTTGCATAACGTCGTTTCCGTTCAACAAAATCGGCAAAGGTTCCAATGTATCACGAACTTTCAGATAAAAGTCACGCAAACGATTCAATCCCGAAATATTTTTTTCCACAATATCATCCGTAATATCAACTCCGCGTGCGGAAAGCCTGTCTGCCTGTGCCAGAATTATATTGTCAATTACATTCTCATCAATTTTTCTGATGTAACGCATCATAACTTTTTCCCCGTTTAAAGTCGAAAAATCAACTTCCGGCGCACACATTACCTGTGACGGATAGATGTGGTTTTTAATCATCGACGAAATGTATTCAATCTGTTTGTTAGAAAAACTCATTTTTTTCAAAAGCGGAACAGACATTTTAGACCCTACATCATCGTGCTTAATAAACCTGTGGCGTCCTGTGTCTTCTTCTATTGTCCAGGTCGAAAATTTTCCTATATCATGCAAAAATCCTGCGAGTTTCAAATGCGCAAGCCTCGATGCGCCGCCGAAATCAATTCTATCCATGTGTTCTTTTACATCATCCGTGGAATTTTCATATATTAGCTGAATTTGCCTTACTGTTTCCACACTGTGATGAAACAAATCAAGATGGTGGTGAGAATTCGGCGGAACCTGTTTCAACTCCTTAACTACAGGAAAAATTTCTTCCAGAAGCCAGGTTTTATCCATATTGAGTAATGCTTTATCCGCATATTTTCCGCCGAAAAGAAGTATTAATTCATGAACAATCCGCTCAACTGCAGGTTTTTGAATTAAGTTTGCGAATTTACACACCGCCTGAATTGTTTCCGCAGTCAAATCAAAACCCAGAACCGACTGAAAACGATAAGCCCTCAAAAGCCTCAAAGGGTCATCTTCAAAATTATGTTCCGAAATAAGATTAATAGTATGATTTTTAATATCCGTAACCCCGCCGCAAAGGTCGATAACTTCTCCGTTTCGAATATTTACGGCAACTGCATTAATCGTCAAATCACGGCGCATTAAGTCTTTTTCAAGTGAACCTTCGATAGGATTTGTGATATCTATGTAATTTATTTTATCGGGCAAAACAAGACGGTAAATTCTGTTTACCTCATCCAGAGGAACAAATGCCGCATCAAATATTTTCTGAAATTTCAGTGCAAAATCGCGTGCATCCTCGCCACAAACTATAATATCTCTGTCAAAACTTTCTTTTCCCATCAGCAAATCACGGACAGTTCCGCCGACAAGATAAATTTCATTATCACAGGATTTTACGATTTCAGATAAAATTTTGTCGTTTTTAATTGTTTCTATATTCATAAATTACATTCCCTAATGCCACAATCACTGCCGTTTCAGCCCTCAAAATCAAATCCCCTAGCGTAAGCATAGGGATGTTATTTTTTTCAAAGAAATCAAATTCCCTATCTGAAAAACCACCCTCCGGTCCTATAATTACAAGAACTTTTTCTCCTTTTTTAATCGGATTTTCAGCGCAAAACTCGTGAAGAGTTTTTTGTGTACGGCGTTCGCAAAATGCTATTATTTTGTCGAAGGATAGTTCACTGCCCTCATAATGCGATTGCGGGCTTGACCCGCAATGACGGGAGTTAATAAGACATTCAATGGTCGTCAACTCCTTACATGTTGGAATATCAGCCCTTTCGCACTGTTTGGAGGCTTCGTACATAATCCGCTGCCATTTTGCTATTTTCTTTTCGATAACACTTTTATTAAGGCTGCAATTATCAGTAAGAACAGGATATACGGCTTCTGCGCCAAGTTCTGCGGCTTTTTCAATAACGACAGACTGCGCGTCACTCCTGAGTGGGCTTTGCGCAAGATATAGTCTAAAATCAAGGTTTCTAGAAGATTTATAAGAATTTTCAATTTTCGCTGTTATCTCCCTGTTTGTAATTTGTTCAATAACAGTTTCGTATTGTTTTTTATTTTCGTCAATTAATAAAAGTTTTTCGCCGACACGTGCGCGAAGAGATTTGGCAATATGTTTGTAATTTTCTTCATCATTTACAACTGCATAGCCGTTATTAACATTTTCGGATTTAATAAAAAAGTGCGGCACTATAAACCTCCTTAGTTCATTTTATAGGATAAAATTCCGTCTTGCAAGTAACCTTTTGCACCAATCGGAATGGTTTGTTTATCAGCGGCATGAGTAAACTTAAATCCGCCGTACGCAGGAACATCAAGAATTTGAGCGGTTTCGGTAAAGATTTCTTCAAGCCATTTTTCGTCACCGCAATCAAGAAATTCGCCAAACGCGATTCCCTTACAGTGTTTACGGAAGTCTTTCATATTAATGAGTTGATTGAGCATTTTGTCAATCCTGTACGGAGCCTCGTTAAGGTCTTCGGCAAAGAAAATAAAATCCTCATCGGGAATAAAATCAATTCCGCAAAGCGATACGATTGTAGAAAGATTTCCACCCCAAATAATACCTTCGGAGTTTCCGTGAGAATAAGTTATTGTTGATAAATATTCCTCGCTACCGCCCGATAGAACATTGAAAAAAGATTTTGCCGTAAATTCGGTTACGTCATTAAAATCCGACTGTGCCATCGGGCCTGAAAATGTAATCAAATCCGAATGTTTAGCAAACATAAGCGACAACGCGGTAATATCAGAATAACCGCAAAAGATTTTAGGATTTCTGCGGATAATATCAAAATCAATGTGTTTTATAAGTCTGACTGAACCGTAACCGCCGCGGGCACAGATTATTGCATTAACGGATTTATCTAAAAAAGTTTCGTGCAAATCTTCAACACGTTCCTCGTCCGTTCCTGCCATATATCTGCAGGATTTGAAAACGTTTTTACCTAATTTTACGCTAAGATTATGACGCTCAAGATATGCCTGCGCCCTTATTATCTCATCGTAAATAACTTCACCGGCAGGTGCTATAATTGCAACGGTATCACCTTCGTTTAAATATGGCGGTTTAATTAAGTTCATATTTTATCCTTTTTCACAACTTTTGTTATACTATTATTATCATGAACGAGAAATATATTCCATTATACAGAAAGTACCGTCCGCAACAGCTGGAAGAAATTGTCGGACAGGAACACATTAAAAAAGCTTTAACCAACGCGATTGCGATGGACAGAATTTCGCACGCATACCTTTTTACGGGCCCGAGAGGAACGGGTAAAACATCTACCGCACGTATTTTTGCAAAATCCTTAAACTGCAAAGAAGGTCCTACAATTAACCCTTGCGGAAAGTGCGAAAACTGTATTGATATCACAAATTCGGTTCCAATGGACGTAATAGAAATCGATGCGGCAAGTAACAGAAAAGTCGAAGATGCTCAAAACATTTTAGAAAAAGTAATGTACGCCCCTGTTAACAGCCGTTACAAAATTTATATAATCGACGAAGTCCACATGTTATCAAATACGGCATTCAACGCGCTTTTGAAAACACTTGAAGAACCACCGAAAAATGTAATATTTATTCTTGCTACAACAGAAGTTCACAAGGTTCTTGATACCATAAAAAGCCGCTGTCAACGTTTCGATTTCAGAAGAATTACCACAGATGATATCGTTAAACATTTGAGATATATTTCCGACAGTGAAAAGATTAACATCACCGACGATGCACTTTTCACCATTGCAAAAAATTCGGCAGGCGGAATGCGCGACAGTATTGCACTTTTAGACCAATTAAGTATTCTCGACGGAGAAGAAGCAATTTCAACGGAAGATATAAATAATCTTCTGGGAAGACTTTCTTTTGATACACTTCATGCGCTTTCAGAAGGAATTACAACTTCAAACCCGCAGCAGGCAATCGAAACTCTAGAAAAAATCTACAATTCGGGTAACGAGCCTACACAAATCCTTACGAACCTTCTGGATTATTTCAAAAATCTTTTGATTGTAAAAAACTGCAAGCCTGAAATAGTTTTTGAACTCACACAGCTTAATGAAGCACAGATTAAAGAATT
>CAOJDT010000006.1 GCA_948433295.1 uncultured bacterium | reverse complement strand
GTGTCAGGGTGCTGCAACTCAGTTGCCCCCCCCCCCGCAAATACAGTCATATCAATGGTTTTCATAATTTCCTCTTTCCTTTGTTTATTATTATACTAATCCCTCGTCCGGTCCTACAACCTGTATTCCGAATTTAGTTCTGAACAGGTGTTTTACCGTATCACCCTGGATTTCAAACATCATTTTATTAAACAGGTCATAAGCTTCGCGTTTATATTCAATAAGCGGATCTTTTTGTCCGTATGCACGAAGCCCTATTCCCTCACGAAGCATATCAATATTATGCAGGTGGTCAATCCATTTATTATCGACTACTCTTAAGAGAATATCTTTTTCAAGATTACGAATTACGTTGTCATCAGAAAATGCCTGTTGTGGAACAAAATTCGGGTCGTATTTTTCCACTACTTCATTATAGAAATTAACAACTTCCTCTTCGTGCGTTTTATAAGCCTGAATTGCAAGGATTTTCAACTTATCATAAATCGCATCAAATCTCAAACCCTGGATATCAGAGACATTGATTCCCGACAATTGCGGAACTATCGAATGAAGTTCACGAATCATTGTCTGCAAGTCTTCAAAAATATATTCCTCAGGGTTTTGTTCAGGAGAGATGTACGCTCTCATCATTCTGTCGATTTCTTTTTCAATCATATAGTAAATATCTTCGCTCATATTATTTCCGAAAAGAACTTTGCGGCGCTGAGCGTAGAATTTTTCACGCTGAATATTCATAACATCGTCATATTCAAGAACGCTTTTCCTTACGTCAAAGTGGTAAGTTTCAACTTTCTTTTGCGCGGATTGGATTTGACGGGTAATAAGCGGATGTTCGATTGCCATATTTTCATCAACATTATGAGCATTCATTAAAGACGTAATTTTATCGCCGCCAAAAATTCGCATCAAATTATCTTCAAGAGAAAGGAAGAATCTTGTCGAACCAGGGTCACCCTGACGAGCCGCACGACCTCTCAACTGGTTATCAATACGACGAGATTCGTGACGTTCCGTACCTATTACGTGCAAACCGCCTGCGGCAACAACTTTTGCGTGTTCGGCTTCCGTAATTTTTTTAGCGGCTTCCATTGCCTGATTTTTCTTTTCTTCGTAATCTTCTGTAGTTTCAGGCGTAATACCTAGTTTTTCCAACTCTTCTTTCGCCATATATTCAGCGTTACCACCCAAAAGAATATCGGTTCCGCGGCCTGCCATGTTTGTTGCAATCGTAACTGCACCTACACGTCCTGCCTGCGCAATAATATAGGCTTCTCGCTCGTGATGTTTTGCGTTAAGTACGTTATGCTGAATTCCGCGCTGATTCAATAAATGAGATACATATTCGGATTTTTCAATACTGATTGTACCAACAAGAACAGGTCTGCCGATTTCATGTTGCGCAATTATATCTTCAACAACGGCATTAAATTTTGCTCTTTCGTTCTTGTAAATTACGTCAGCGTAGTTTTTTCTGATATCCGGTTTATTTGTAGGAATAGTTGTAACTTCAAGGTTATAAATCTTTCCGAACTCCGCTTCTTCTGTCATTGCGGTACCAGTCATACCCGAAAGTTTCGGATAAAGTCTGAAAAGGTTTTGGAAAGTGATACTTGCGAGCGTTTGAGTTTCATCTTGTATTTCAACGCCTTCTTTAGCTTCTATAGCCTGGTGAAGTCCGTCTGACCAGCGTCTTCCTTCCATCAAACGTCCGGTAAATTCATCGACAATCATAACCTCGCCGTTTCTGACAACATAATCCGTATCCAGAACAAACAGTTCTTTCGCTTTTAAAGCCTGCAAAAGATGGTGGGCATATTGAGTATTAATATCAAATAAATCTTTGATTCCAAGTAATTCCTGAGCGTGGTCAATACCTTCTTCGGTGAGAATTACATTCTTGTTTTTTTCATCTATTTCGTAATCTTTAACCTTTTCAAGCTGAGGAGCAATTTTTGCCATAAGCTTATAGGTTTCGGCGGATTTATCAAGGCGTCCGCTGATAATCAGAGGGGTTCTTGCCTCATCAATCAAAATACTGTCGACTTCGTCGATAATTGCATAGTTATAAGGTCTTTGCACGAGCGCTTCGGCGCTTTGAGCCATATTATCACGAAGATAGTCAAACCCGAATTCGTTATTGGTTCCGTAAGTAATATCGCAGGCATAAGCTGCTTTTTTCGCGGCAAAATCATCCATTGTACGTCCGCCCGAAAGGATTACGCCTACAGAAAGTCCTAAGAATTTGTAAATCTTACCCATCCATTCGCTGTCACGTTTTGCAAGATAATCGTTTACCGTAATTACGTGAACACCTTTACCAGTTAATGCGTTAAGGTATGCAGGCAGAGTTGCCACAAGAGTTTTACCTTCACCAGTTCTCATTTCGGCGATATGACCGTTATGGAGAAAATATCCCCCCACAAGCTGCACGTCAAAATGTCGCATATTTAAAACACGTTTACCCGCTTCACGAACAGTCGCAAATGCTTCCGGAAGAATTTTATCCAATGCTTCTTTTTCTAATTTTCTATCGGTCTTGAAATCTTTTGATGTAGGGCGTTTTGCCAGAATTTCTTTAAATTCGGCGGTTTTCGCTTTCAATTCCGCATCGCTCATTGCTGCAAATTGTGGTTCCAAAGCGTTTATATGGTCGACAATACCCATCATATTTTTAACTTTTTTTTCGTTAGGGTCGCCGAGTATTTTCAATAAAAAATCAAGCATTATAAAATTTTCCTCTCCAAAGTCAGTATCACTTGACTTAATTTTAGCATGGACATGGAATTTTTTAAAGAAACTTAAGAAAAAAATAATAATTACAATTTAACTAAAAAATATAGACAAATGGCTAATAGTAAAATTTTCTTTATGTAGTGTAATAGTAATATTATCTGAAGTATGAAAAAAACAATTTTTATAATATTAATATGCTTGCTATATACAAGCTATAACTGTTCACAAGCTTCAACACTCCGATATGGAGAGGTGTTAAATCAGGCAGTCGTAAATTCTTTTGATTTAAAATTATCCGAAATTGATATAGATATTAGTAAAGCACAATTGAAAGCAGCTCAATCAGATTTATATCCTACTTTAAATCTGCAGTTCAATTCAGAATACAACAAAGATTTAAATGATAAGCGCGGGTCGTTTGCTTATGCAGGAAATACGATGATTACACCCTATACACAATACCGTGATATGTTGTATCTGACATTATCTTACAATTTATTTGACTTTGGAGTTACAAATAAAAAAATAAATATTGCAAAAAAAGAACTTGAACAAAAAAAATTATCTTATGAAATACAGCTGAAAGATTTAAAGTTAAAAATTTTAGATTTATATTCCAAAAGCGAAAATTTTAATAATGAAATTATTACCAAAAAACAAATATTAAACATATATGAAAAAATGTTCAATAATAAAGAAAAAATGTTTATTGCAGGTATTAACAATAAATTATCTATTATGGATGAAGCTGTTAAAATAGCGAAAACGCAAAATGAAATCGAAAAAGCAAAATTAGAACTAAAAAACACATTGCAAGATTTGTCATATTACACATCAAAGGATTACGATATTTCTGATTTAAACATCACACAAATATCAAATTCAACATATCTTAATCCAGAGTCAGATTTTATAATACTTAATTCAGAAATCAATATTGATAACTTGATTACAGACTTTAATGCCGAATATACTCCGGAAGCAAATTTTTATGATTTAGAAATAGAAAAAAAGAAATCCGAATTAAGTATATTAAAAAGACAATTATTACCTTCTTTTCGTTTTTACACAGGATACTCGCTATACGGACAAAATCCGAACAATTATTACAATTCCGTAAAAGATATTGAACAACGGAGTTTAATAATCGGAATATCAAGTACTTATGTATTTTTTGACGGCTTTAAAAATAAAGCAAATCGCGAAAAAACAAATCTTGAAATTAAACGATTAGAATATGAAAAACAAAAAAAATTGTCAGAATTAAATTTACAATATAAAAAAAGCTTTCAATCTTTTAATACATACAATCAAGAACTTGAAAACAACAACAAATTGTTATCCGCAGTAAAAGATAAATTAAAAGCCACTGAAAGATTATCTGCCAATAAACTTATTGAACAAAATGAGCTTCTTAATGTTAAAGCAGAACTTCTAAATCAGGAATTTGAAATCGAACAAAATATTATAAATTTAAATTCAAAAATTGAGGAACTTAAAATTATTGCAGGAGCAGATATATAATGCAAACAGGCTTGATAGTATTTGAAGTTATTGCAAAACTCAACGGAATAAATACAGATTTACGTGCAATCATTAGAGAAAACGGAATAGAAAACAAGGAAATTTCAAAAGAAGAGCTTTTGTATATATTAAAAAAAGAACACTTTAAAGCTAAAATTAAAAATATTAATTTGGATGATACTAACAAATACCCATTTCCGGCAATATTTATTTTAAAAAATCGTTCTTATGGCATAATTTTAAAAGTAAATTTTGAATCAAAAAAAGCTTTAATATTCATTCCATCAGAACAAAATCCTAGAGAAGTTACTTTTGACGAATTCAAACAATTAAGCAGTAATGAAATCATTTTTCTTTCACACAAACTTTTTAATGAACAAATAAAATTTGGTTTTAAATGGTTTTATAATGAAATATTAAAATACAAAAGCATTATTGCAGAAGTAATGCTAGGCTCATTTATCGTTCAATTGTTCGGATTAGTTACTCCGCTTTTTACACAGGTCATCCTTGATAAAGTAATAGTACATCGAAGCCTGTCAACATTAAATGTTTTAGGAATTGCTTTTATTGCGGTTTCACTATTTGAATTTGTACTCAATATAACAAGAAACTATATTTTTATACATACCGCAAATAAAATTGATGCTAAATTAGGCGCAAAAATATTTAATCATTTGTTTCATTTACCGTTTGTTTATTTTGAATCAAGAAAAGTTGGTAATATTATTTCAAGAATAAGAGAATTAGATCAAATTAGAGACTTTATTACAAATAAATCGGTTTCAGTCATAATAGACCTTATATTTTCAACAGTATTTTTAACAGTAATGTTTATATATAGCAGAATTTTAACTTTTACAGTTTTGTTTGCGGTGTTTTTAATCGGAACACTATATATAATCCTTACACCTGAATTACGATGCAGACTTGAGAAAAAATTTCAAATGGGCGCTCAATCTAATTCGTACCTTGTAGAATCAGTAACCGGCATTCAAACAGTAAAGTCACTTTCTATTGAAGGATTTATGCAAAAGAAATGGAACGATTACCTCGGTAATTACGTAAAATCAGGCTTTAACCTTTCAATTATCCGTAACATTGCAGGTTCATTATCAAATCTTTTTCAAAAAAGTATGACCATTTCAATATTATGGATAGGTGTAACTTTAGTTATAAAGAATCAGTTAACCATTGGTCAACTTATAGCTTTTCAAATGTTTGCAAATCAATTTACCGGTCCTGTAATGCGTCTTGTAAATTTGTGGAACGAATTTCAACAAGTATTACTCGGAATTGACAGATTGGGAGATATTTTAAACAGTCCTGTAGAAATAACTTCCGATAAAGCCATCACTTTACCGAAAATTCGTGGTGATATCAGGTTTGAAAATCTATCATTCAAATATCAATCTAATTTACCATTAGTATTAAAACAAATTAATTTGAATATAAAAGCAGGTCAAAGTATTGGGATAGTAGGAAGAAGCGGCTCAGGTAAGAGTACAATTACAAAACTAATCCAAAAATTATATATTCCGTTTGAAGGAACAATATATATTGATGATATAGATATAAGACAATTGAATCCTATTTGGTTAAGAAACAATATAGGAGTTGTACTTCAAGAAAACTACCTTTTTTCAGGAACTATAAGAGAAAACATTTCAATGCCTCGCCCGGATTCCTCTATTGAAACAATTATCCAGGCATCACAAATGTCAGGCGCTCACTCATTTATTTCAGAAATGTCACAAGGATATGATACTATTGTAGGAGAACGGGGTTCTACTCTTTCAGGCGGTCAACGACAACGGATTGCAATTGCAAGAGCTCTTATAACAAATCCAAAAATAATTATATTTGACGAAGCAACTTCTGCATTAGATTATGAATCCGAAAGAGTAATAATGGAAAATCTTGATAAAATTAAACTCGGAAGAACTATGTTTATAATTGCACATAGACTTTCTACCGTAAAAAATTGTGATTTGATTATTGTTCTGGATAAAGGTGAAATTATAGAATCCGGAACTCATCAGGAATTAATGGATGGAAAAAGTTTTTATTATAACTTATATACTCAACAAGGAATTTTAAAATGAATATATTAAAAAGCTTATTACAAAAAGGTGATGACAGTAGTGAATTCTTACCTTTATTGGCAGAAATTGAAAACACACCTCTTAACCCGTTAGGTAGAACGATGTTCTGGATTATTGTCTTACTAATTTCATTTACAATATTATGGCTGTATTTTGGCAAAGCCGACATAGTTGTATCCGCACGTGGTAAAGTTATTCCAGATGGAGAAATTAAAATTCTTCAGCCGCTTGATACAGGAGTCATTGAAAACATTCTGGTAAAAGAAGGCGATTTTGTCAGAAAAGGACAGATTCTTATTGAAATAGATTCTTCTGAAACAACACCTGAAATTGAAGCGTTACAAAAGAATTTACAATATATTAAAACTGAAAACGAAAGATTAAATTCTGTAGCAGATAATAAACAATACAATAATCCAGAAGCAATAACTCAACAAAAATTATATGAATCGTCTTTAAATGATTTAAAAAATCAATTATCAGCAAAAGATATGGAAATAGAACAAATTAATGCACAATTAAACTCTACAAATTCTGAAATAAAAAATTACGAACATTTACTTAAAACAGGCAAAGAAAAAGAACAACGAATGTATAATGTTATTGATATTATTGCTTATTCAGAATTCGAAAAGGTTCGGTCTGAAAATTTTACATTTAGTACAAATATTTCTACATTAAAACAAAAACTGAATGAACTTAGCTTCAAAAAACAACAAATCTTACAAGAAAAAAATTACCTGATTTCAAACTTTAAAACTCAAAATTTATCTCAATTAAGCGAAAATGAAAAAAGAGAAGTTTCAATGATTTCAGATATTGACAAACTCAAATTTAAAAAACAAAAGCAATCAATAACGGCGCCTGTTGACGGTTATATAAATACACTCTTGGTTCATACTATAGGAGGTGTCGTAACACCGGCAAAAGAAATCCTTTCAATTGTTCCAATTAATACACCATTGACTCTCAAAGTTAATGTTTTAAACAAGGATATAGGATTTGTGAAGCAAGGAATGCCCGTTCAGATTAAAATTGATACTTTTGATTTTCAAAAATATGGCATGATAGAAGGAATTGTAACTAAAATACCTAAAGACAGTATTGAGGATAAAGATTTAGGTTTAATTTATGAAGTATTAATCACTCCGCTAACAACCTCACTTGATATAGATGGCAGCGAACAAAAAATCTCATCAGGAATGAGCCTGTCAGCTGAAATCAAAGTAGGCAAAAGAAGAATTATAGAATTTTTCATATATCCTATAATCAAATATTGGTCGGAAGCTATATCAATAAAATAAATTATTAATGCCACGATGAAGCAATTAAATTCATTAAATCATCGTTATTTTTAACACTTTCGATACCGGTAAACTCAATATCATTATTTGCAGCATAAGATATCATATTTTGAATTATTTTATTAACATCTTCATTTGAAATATAATGTCCGTCGCTTAATCGAATTCTTTCTATTACATTTTCCGAACTATATTGATTTGATATTGTGATAATACTTTGACCTGAATTACTTCCATAATCTATAATTAAGTCATTTCCATCTTTAAAAAATGCGATATTATCTCGATTTACTGAAGAGTCAAATATAATTGTATCATTATTGCCTGATATATCATAGATTAAATCATTTCCGTCGCCATCTGCAAACACGTAAGTATCACTGCCCTCACCGCCGTATAAAGTATCATTACCTTTATTTCCGATTAAGACATCATTTCCGCCTAAACCTGATAAAATATTATTGCCATTATTACCACAAAGTTGATTATCGGCAGAATTACCTGTACCATTTAAGTTAGTTTCTGTTAACAATACAAGGTTTTCTAAATTTTTAGATAAAGTATAATTTAAAGTTGATTTAACTGTATCTATACCCTCATTTTCATATTCTACAATTTTGTCATATATATTATCAACAAAGTATGTATCATCACCAATACCACCTACCATTAAATCAGCACCTTCACCGCCGTTTAAGATATCATTTCCCTTGTTTCCGTAGAGAAAATCATTCCCTGCATTACCATTAATATTATCATTTTGATCTCCGCCGGTAATGGTATCAGATTCAGAATTTCCGTTCAAATTATTGTAATAAGAATTCATTTCAATTTCATCAATTATTTTATATCCACTGATAGAATTATTTGAGATTATAGCTTTTGAAATTCTTTGTTTAATAAGAAGATTATTATCATCAAATGTATAGTCATATTTCAAAACTTCAATAAGTTTATTATTTCTTGAATATTCGGTCAAAATGATTCTGCCTCCGTCATCATAGGTATGATGAACTGTTTCATATAAATATGGAGACCAATTATCATAAGAATCTGTTTTATAAGTATTCACTTCAATGACTCTGCAATATTTATCATAAACATAATGAGTCTCTGTAGTTTTTGCTGAAAACCATTCAGGATATGTATAGGTTTTGGTTCCCACTTTTTTCGATATAGTTTTCACATAATCTTCTATTAATGAATCACAAACAACCTGACCGTTTTCATTATAAGTATATGTATGCTCTTCCTCGGTAATATATGCCCATTCAGAATCTAATTTATCAACAGTAGGAACACCTTTATTGTAACCTCTTATGCGTTTAATATTAATTATATTACCCATATCATTATATGTATATGTGGTTTCAGCATTTTTCCTCATATGCCAAACTTTATATGTAACTCTTGTTGATTCTTCGTATGTCACATAATCGCCATTTACTGTTTCTTTCAGCAAACGTCCCTGATTATCGTATTCATATAAAATTTCTTCAGAAGGTCGGTAATCCCATTTATATATAACTTCGTTAAATTGAGGAACTTCTCTATGATATCCTACTGTCGTATTTTTATTTTTAAGATTACCATTTGAATCATAAGTATAATTCACTTCTTTCGCAACACGAGTATCATATTTATTATAAGTATATTCTTTTCCATAACGAGTCTCTGTGATAACTTCATAACAATCCTCTATAAAAATCTCTTTTAATAATTGATTATCTGCATTATAAGTATATGTGATATCCTCATTAGTTTTCATTGTCCATTCTGTTTTCTTTGTTCCATCAGTATTAACACCTATAAATTTATTATATCCTCCCAAAGTATGTTTGTTGGTAAGAAAACCTGCATTATTATATGTATACGAAATTTTTTCTTCTAAATTACCTACACTGTTATAAATTTCTTTATCTATCAAGCGTTCTTGGGAATCGTAAGTATAATTTACAGTAGATTTTACAGAAGTCGTGGCTCTTTTATACACAACCGATTGAACAAGAAGACCTTTATCGTTATATGAATATCTTGTTGTTGTATCAATAGCTGTTGAACCAATATATGCTTTTTCTTCTGACAATTGACCATAGGAATTATAAACATATTCTTTTTTATCGGTTATTTCATTAAAATTATCGTAGTTTGTTTCATCAATAATTTGACCTATATCATTATAATTTTTGACTGTCTGAGGTCTTTTTAATTTTGCATAGTAGTATGTTTCTTTGGACACATAACCATTTTCATTATATATCCTTTCCATAACAAGATTTCCATCATCATCATATTCTCTATCAATAGCACTTGACTTTGAATTTATATTCAAATAATTTACATCAGAATATAAATTATTCAAATTTCTTTCTGAATTTCTGACATATAATTGTTTTGCATCGATAAAGCTTCCATCTGAAAATTCAAAACGTTCAATTCTTGCTCCATAATTAAGATTTGAATTTTTAACAGTTATTTTATCTGAAGAATTGTTAAAAGTTATAATCAAATCATAACCCGATTTATTTAATATAAGATTATCTTTTGTTATTCCCTCACCAAATTTAATAACATCAAGAGCTTCATTTGAAATATCATCTTCAATAATAGTATCATCTCCGTCTCCGATATTAAACAAATAAGTATCGCTGCCTTTACCTCCTTTAAGAATATCATTGCCTTTTGAACCGGAAATAATATTATTTCCATCATTTCCTGTAATTATATTATCCAACTCATTACCGGTTGCAGATAAATCTTCGTTACCTGTGAGAGTAAGATTTTCAAGATTTGACCCCAAAGTATATGAAATTGAGGAAATAACAGTATCATTGCCTTCATTAACTGATTCTTGAATTGTTACTGTGTCTTTATCAACAATATAAATATCGTCACCGACGCCACCGATTAAAGTATCATTTCCGCCATTACCATACAAAATATCATTTCCTTCTAAACCAAACAAAAAGTTATCGCCAGAATTACCCTCTATATAATTATCAAGAACATTGCCAAATCCATTTATATTGTCTTCTCCATTCAAAATTAAATTCTCAACATTGTCAGGCAACATGTATGAAATAGATGAAACAACAGAATCTATACCTTCATTTACATTCTCTTCAATAGTATCAATTTCAGTTTTGGAATTAATTATATAAGTATCATCACCTTTTCCTCCACGCAAAGTATTAATGCCCGCCACTCCGTTTAGAATATTATTACCGTCATTTCCTGTAATTATATTATTTAAATTATTACCCTCAGCATTAATATTGCCTGAACCTATTAATGTTATATTTTCAACATTATCAGGTAACGAATATGTTACAGAAGAATAGATTGTGTCTGTACCTTCTCCGACATTTTCTACAACTTTATCACCTGCATTATCGACATAATATTTGTCATCACCGAGGCCACCGACCATTATATCTTTACCTAAACCACCGATTATAGTATCATTGCCGCCTCTTCCTTCAATGTAATCATTGCCGGATAAGCCATCCAGATAGTTATCCTCATCGTTACCTATTATTACATCATCGTAACCTGTAGCTACATTCACAGAAATTAAATCCAATATATCAGAACTGGAAATTAATGTTCCGTCTGCAAATTTAATTTCTTCTATTTTATATAAATCATTTTCAAACCAATTTAATATTGTTAATGAATCATTCATATCATTAACGCTTATTATTAAATCTTTATTATTTCTAACAAATTTAACATCATTAGTAGCAATCCCGGAACCAAATTGAATTTTATCTTGCCCTGCGTAATCCATTATGACGTCATTACCATCACCTTTATTAAAAAGATATGTTGTATTACCTTCAAAGTTGACAATTACATCATCTCCTTTTTTAGAATATATTGTATCATCACCTGTTGAACTCACAATAAAATTAGGATTATCGTTTGCAATTAAATTATCGTCAGAAGGTGTATCTGTTATCATATTAATAATTTGGTCTGAATTTATAATAAGCCCATCAGCAAAAACGAATTTTTCAACCCGTTGTTCTGTAGAACTGTACCAATTTTTTATCGTTAATTTGTCATCCGAATTTTTCAGACTTAAGATTAAATCATTACCGATTCTATTAATTGAGATATCTTTTTCTTTTACATTTTCACCAAAAATTATTGTATCATTACCTGCATCAACAAGTTTATCCTGATAAACCCAACGACTTTTCCATTTCTTAAAAATCCAATAACCACTCTGATACCATTCCTGTCGTGCAATTTTAACCCATCGTTCATCTATAATAGTATCTTTACCGTTTCCGTCATAAATATAGATATCATCACCGTAGCCTCCTTGCAGCTCATCATCACCTTCGCCTCCGTCCAGAGTATCGTTTCCATCTCCACCTATTAATAAGTCATTACCGGCTCCGCCACTTAGATAATCATCTCCGGCACCGCCGTTAATTATATCATCCCCATCCATACCATAAATAATATCAGCATTATCTGTACCGATAATAGTATCATTACCGGAAGTTCCAATAACATACATAGGGGTATTAGGATTTAGGATTTCAAACTCCCCGCTTTCCAGAATTTGCAAGCCACTGTTTAAATAGGATATCAAAGAAGCCCCATAACCTTTTTCTGATATTGTATAAGCAAGTTTATTTCCATCAAGACATTCTGCTTCATTTAAGACTTTTGCAATAATATAAGAAGCATAAAAGTTTTTCTGATTAGGAAGATTTGCGATTAAATTTTCATACGTATTATCATTGTATAAAAGCGAATCGGTTTTGTAATCATAGTTTATTTCAAACGCATTGCCTATTGTTGTTTGAGCCAAAAAGTTAGTATAAATTTTATTTTTTAATGACAAATATGCACTATCAATAAAAACTTTTTTATCTTCAGCAATTCCGTTTGGAATATCAGTACCGAGATATTTATTTAAAACATATATTTCGCGAAGACTAATATTATTTTCTTTGGCATCAAAAGCTATATCCTCACAACCCATCCATTTAGCAATAAACTCATCCATTTTATCATACAAGTTTTTTGCATCATCTATTTTTGTAAGCGTTTTAACAAATTGTTTCAAATCTTCATTTTCAGACATAACCAACTGCAAATCACCAACTTGTCCAAAGCCTCTTAACCAAGGCATATCAAGAACATCTGCACTAAGATTGTATTCACCGTTGTATTTTGTATAAATCTTATTATATGCAAGGTTGACATTATAAATATGCATTACACTACCATCAGTTTTGGTAAACGTTGACATACTTGTAATAGTATTACTATTTTGTTCTTCATTAATTTTCAACGCGTCAAGGCTGATTGAAGAAATTCCAGCCTGAGCAAGAGTTTTAAGTTCACCTTCATCAGTAATTCCATTTTCGTTTAAATCTTGCCATATTCTGAGTTTAGAAAAATTAGTGTCTGAGGCATTTATAATTCCATCGTTATTAGAATCGTAGTTTTTCAAAATAGCAAAACCGCTTTGAGTTTCAGTTCCAAAAAGTTCCGCCTGACTTGTTATTTTACCATCATTATTTAAATCAACGGCAAGAAGCGCATCATCTTTTTTTATCCAACCAACTTTAGTAGAAAAGTTTGAATTTTGTGTATTAAAATAAATATCAGTTTCATCAATATTAAGAGTTTCGACACCGTCGTTATCCAAATCCAATACGAGAGGACATCCGCGATCAATTTTACCAGTTAAAGGATTAACAGGTGTTGTCGGAGTAGAAATATCGGGATTATCGACATTGCTAATATATACTTCATAAGGTGCACTGACACTTCCAGTATAAGTATTTATATTGTAATAGGAAGTATTCCCACTTACGACTTCAGGCGAAGCATTGACTAAAAGATTAGTAAAACGGAAATTAGCGAGCGCCTTAAGATTTTCATTTTCCCTTAACGAATCCCACCAATTAGATTTCGAAACACTACCTTTAAGAATTGAATCAGCTTCAGGCACTATTATATTAGAGGCGCCGCCAGTAATAGAACCCGAACCTTTAAACACACCCGATAAAATACCTTTCAAATTATTTGAACCGGCTACACTGCTGCCAACAGAGCCTACGAGGTCAATTATTGAAGAAATTTTAGAAACTTTATCGCCTGCGATACCGGTTTTCAAAGCGACCATTGCCGCCCCCCAGTATTGTTGGGTTACAACACACGCCGCAATTTGCACAAGCGTAAACAGTCCTGATAAAAACAGCCCGCCGCCGCTTGGTTTCGTTGTATACTGGTAATAAACATCCTGCAAAGTTGGCGAGCCTTCTGCGGAAGATTTTGGAAGATTTATAGGATTTTGGATTGCCAAATCCGTTTGCTCTATTTCTTCGCCGTTGATTACTCCGCGGTAATCCTCTACCAATTTACTGTAATCCAATGGCGTCTGAGTTAAGCTTAATTTTTGCCCAGCTTCTACTAAAATATAATTTCCGGCTTCGTCTAAGATTCCATTCGCAAAATTTTTCCCATACGCTTTTATTATTTTATCCGTTGTTTCGCAATTTATTACGTCATACAATTTTCCCGTTGATGTGTCTTCGTATTGCAAGTGCGGAACTTTTACGGTTTTGTCATCGCGATTCAATAAATCCAAAACGCCTTGCTTATCTTTTTTAAGATAATCTTTTATACTTGACTTATCTTTAACTATTGAAGTATCAAAATATATATCCAAATCTCCATTTTTAAAGTGTCTTATTGTAATTTGGTCATTTATTCCATATTTTATTACAAGATTTGAATCATTATACCCGTTCCATTCGTAGGTTACACCTTCTTCGTTCGATTCTAAAGCTCCTGTTGCATAATCCCTATTACCACCAGTCAATTTTTGATTGTTTACTATTAATTGACCCTGCTTTGTTTTATAAGTTATTCCTTTTACCGAAACGATGGATTGTTCCACTTCATCTAAAACATCTTTTCCATCACCTGTAAAAAACTTATAGGTATCATATCCACTGCCGCCATTAAAATAATCATTCCCTGTACCGCCAACTAAGATATCATCGCCGATTCCTCCATATAATTCATCATTTCCTCCATTTCCAAACAATATATCATTACCCTGATTCCCCCAAATTTTATCGTCTGTATTGCGACCGGTTAACTCACAGCCGGTATTTGCTCCAATCAAATATCCTTTGGATAAAGAAAAAAAGCTTAAAGAATTAACCAATTTTCCGTAGTTACCAAGATGTCTCTCAACAAGGGTTACAGCTTGTTGTAAATACGTTTCTAATTCCGGATAATTAACTGAATGCAAAGGATTATTTATATCATAGTACCACAATGCTAAGGCATGGTTAGTTGTAAAATCTGGTAATTTACTAAATACTTCACCATGAGTTGCTTCAGTGAAAGAAAAGATACCATTATGAGTATCATATAATGGTTTATCCGAGATTGGAATCGGAGGTATATAATATGTATCACCGACATGTGCTCGAAAATTTCCGACATAGTCATTTAGGACTGAATAATTAATTATATTATTATACTTTAAGGAGGACGCACATCCAATATCATCCAAACAATTCAACATGCCAGGGGCATTAAAGGTTACCGTTTTATGACCATATTTTGCACCCATTAATTGTGCTATTGCTCCACCTAATGAATGTCCTGTAAATTCTATTTGTACACCTGGATACAACTCTTTAAGTTTCAAATAAAACTTTTCTGCGTATTGAAAATCTCGTTTTGGAACACTTTCAGCTAATATCGCAAAATCAGGACCTAATATATCCCCAAAACTATCTGTCCCCCTAAAAGCTATTATTATTTTATTTTCGTTTTCATTTTTATAAGACGCACATGCAAAATTCCCTTGCTTATAATATCCATTTTCATTGGTCATTCCTGATACTATTATTTGATTATAATCCTCTACAATCATAAACGTATCACTATATACATGCTCTGATAAATTAAGATACAACTCATCTTTAAACATACTTCACACTCCTATTAGTTTTTTAAACTTTTCAAAAAATATATAATAAGCAATGGTATAAAATTTATACTTGTTATTATTTGAGTAAACAAAAACGAATCGATTATTCCTATAACACCAAAAGGTATAAAAGTCTTAAAATGAAATATTATATAAGTACTAAAAAGGAAATTGAGAATTATTATAAATTTTAAAAAATATATAAATAATTTATTTGAAAAAAAAGTTTTATCATACAAACATATGAATAAACATATTAAGAAACATATTAATTGAGTAAATACTATATATATAAAATACAATAAATGATATCCTATAGGCATATAAAAATGCATAATCTTTATATTTCCATGCAAAAAAAAGTTGGGAAGATTTTTAGAATTTAAATATGAAAATAACATATATATAAAAATTAAAAACAAAACAATTATGACTGAATTTTTATTTATTTTTGAAATACTAATTTGAGCCATACTTTTCCTTTATTAACTCCATCTGCATATTCTAACTCCATATCATCCATTTGTCTATTAGCCATTTGTCTATAATTTATGCTACAAACTCTAAAAAGTCGCGGGAGCCTTCTGCGGAAGATTTTGGAAGATTTATAGGATTTTGGATTGCCAAATCCGTTTGCTCTATTTCTTCGCCGTTGATTACTCCGCGGTAATCCTCTACCAATTTACTGTAATCCAATGGCGTCTGAGTTAAGCTTAATTTTTGCCCAGCTTCTACTAAAATATAATTTCCGGCTTCGTCTAAGATTCCATTCGCAAAATTTTTCCCATACGCTTTTATTATTTTATCCGTTGTTTCGCAATTTATTACGTCATACAATTTTCCCGTTGATGTGTCTTCGTATTGCAAGTGCGGAACTTTTACGGTTTTGTCATCGCGATTCAATAAATCCAAAACGCCTTGCTTATCTTTTTTAAGATAATCTTTTATACTTGACTTATCTTTAACTATTGAAGTATCAAAATATATATCCAAATCTCCATTTTTAAAGTGTCTTATTGTAATTTGGTCATTTATTCCATATTTTATTACAAGATTTGAATCATTATACCCGTTCCATTCGTAGGTTACACCTTCTTCGTTCGATTCTAAAGCTCCTGTTGCATAATCCCTATTACCACCAGTCAATTTTTGATTGTTTACTATTAATTGACCCTGCTTTGTTTTATAAGTTATTCCTTTTACCGAAACGATGGATTGTTCCACTTCATCTAAAACATCTTTTCCATCACCTGTAAAAAACTTATAGGTATCATATCCACTGCCGCCATTAAAATAATCATTCCCTGTACCGCCAACTAAGATATCATCGCCGATTCCTCCATATAATTCATCATTTCCTCCATTTCCAAACAATATATCATTACCCTGATTCCCCCAAATTTTATCGTCTGTATTGCGACCGGTTAACTCACAGCCGGTATTTGCTCCTATTAAATATCCTTTATTACCTGCAAAATAAGTAAAACTGTTATTAAGCCTGCCATAATTTCCGAATATGGATTCTACTATCTCTACAGCTTCCCATAGACTATTTGGAGAATAATTAAATGTATTCATTAATTTTTGTACGGTTTCACTTGTTAATACATTCTTGTTATTTGTATCGTATAAATATAGTGCTAAAGCTTTAGCCGCACTCCAACTCTTTCCAGATGGTAATGTTATATACTTACTAAAATCTTGACCTACATAATCTGAATGAGGTTTAAAACTTTCATCATAAATACCATCAGGTAAATAATAACGAGTTTCTCCAATATGCTCTCCATACGAACCTATCAAATCATTTAAGTTTACATAATTTATTATATTTGAATTACTTCCTCCTGAAGGTATAGTAACTCCTGGGGCATTAAAAGTTACTGCATCTTCATGTTTTAAAGATGCTACATATTGTGCCAACGCTCCCCCTAAAGAATGTCCTACTAATGTTATATCCGCATTCTCTCCGTATATATCAATTACTGTTTCATATAACTTTACGGCATTACCTGCTTGAGCCATAGTTGTTTGTAAAAATATTTGAAAATCTGTTATTACACCGTCTAAAAAAGAATCTGTTCCACGATATGATATATAAATTTTTTCATATGTTCCATCACCTTTTTTACCTTGCCCAAATACAACAGCCTGAAACCCAGTAAATGCTGAATATACACCTTTTTCATCACATCCATCTACAAAAATAATTTCACAACCATGATTAGGATAATTATAAGCAGTAGTCCATTGTTCCAAAGATGATTCTGCGGTTTCACCTTTTACATCATGAATATTTTTACAATAAGCAACTTTTGCCAATAAAGAAAGAAAACTAATATCCATTGTTGGTATAATTTTTGTAGTAGTCATATAACACCTCTAACTAATATTTGTAAATTGTAACTTTATTATTCTCTGTATTTAATATCAATACTTTATCTTTACAGATATATAGATATTGCTTATAAGGATCTTTATGTGATATTTTTAAATTAGTTATTTTTTTATTTTTAACGTCATATATTGCATAGACTAATGATTTTCCTAAAAAATAATCAGGATTATACAACCATCCTGATAAAATCAAAATTTTATCATTATTTAATGGAGCTAAAACACTTCCATATGAAGCATATGGTAATTTAATTATTTCTATTTCATTTTTAAATGGATTGTATATCACAGCAGTTCCATTATCTTTATTCCCATTAATTGAAAACAAATTACCATTTTTTAGCTTTATTACATTATCATAAAGGATAAATTTCTTATTAATTGCTAACGGTTCAAAAGACTTAGTCTTTATATCATAAACTTCAGCATTAAGTGGCAAACTTGAACATTGTTTTTCATATATTAAAATTTTATTATTATCCATCATTATTGCATTTGGGAAAATATGATCATAGTAAGTATAATAGGATTTTTCATAATATTTACCATTCAAACTTTTAATGTTTAAAACTTTTTTGACTCCAAGGACTTCAAAGCTATCCAAATTTGGAGAATATAACTCGCACTTTCCTCCAGTTAACAAAAAAACAGTACCATTAGGTAATACAATTGCATTGTCATTAGATGAATATAAATAATTTGGTTGACTTATTGTACTAAACTTTTTATTTTTAATGTCAAAAACTAGCCCGTTATGATTCTCAGAATAGGCACCTTCCCCTCCTAAAATAAGAACTTTATTGCTATCCAAGGCTACTGATAAATAAGAACGTCGTCTATCTGGAAGTTGAACCTCTAAATTATCCAACCTATCTTCATTTATTTTATACAATTTTGCCAAATTTGATTTCCATTCTATAAAAAACAATTCATTATCACTGATTTTTACTGGTGGAGATAAATAAATTAATTTAGTCTGTAAATTTTTAAAATTAAAATCTTGAAATATTGAAGCTTGACAAACAGTGCCAACCATGAAAACAATAATTATTAAAATATATTTTTTTATACAGCTCATTAACTCCATTTGCATATTCTAACTCCATATTACCCAAAAGTCTATTAGCCATATGGCTATTTTTACGCGGCACAGGCAAAATTTTCTCTAGCATAAAAGCCATTATTGTCTGTATAATTATTAATAGTTATAGGTGTATAATCATATAAAACCCTATTTAGACTATTTTTTTGATTTTCTGAAACCCCTGGCATACTCTGAGTATTATATACTGTAAAACAAAGTGATAAATAATCAATAATTTCACTCATTAAAAATTCCTTTCTTCAAAATTAATTGAAAAATCAACAATTAAAGCTACAAAAAATAAGATTAAATTTGTAAATATAGTTGGAAACCAATAAAATAAAGAATCTAAATATACAAAAAAACTACGAAATTCTTGTAAAGGAGTTAAAGATATAAAAACCATAAAAATGCTAAATATCAACACCGTGTAAAAATAAATATGGTATACTTGATATTTACGTTGCTTATTTTTCCGTACCAAAAATAATATAATCATAAAAAATATATTAATTATTTGAGCAATAAAAAATATAATTAACAAAAGAAATGTTACACCAAAATTTCCTACCATATTTGGTTGATAATGCAAAAACTGATAATTATTTGCAACCCAGCCACCATTATGTAGCGTACTTATAAGTAAATATACAACAACAATACTCAAAAGACATAATGCCTCCCCGAACACACTTAACTTAACCGGTTCATTTAATTTTGGTTTTATATATTTCTCTATAAACCCCATACTTTAACCTTCTTTAACTCCATTTGTATATTCTAACTCCATATCATCCAAATGTCTATTAGCCATATGGCTATTTTTTACACAGCTAAAGTTTACTCTTAAACTTTCTTAATATTTAAATACAGCTCATCTTTAAACATAATTTACTTCCATTTCTTTGTTATTTTTACTAATAATAAAATCGTTAAAAAAGGTATAAAAATTGCAACAAATATATTCCATAAAATAAAGCCATCAATAAATGACCAGATTGGATATTTTATATTATATGTATGCTGAAGAATATTAATAATAAAAAGTTCGTTTGCAATAAACTGAACCATTAACCATACATCAAATATATTTGTTTTATACTCTTTAAATCTATACATAAAAATTAAAAAAATAATAAATATAAAAAAAGAAATAATAAATAAGAAAATAAAAACCAATGGGGGGAAAAACCCTACACTATAACGATAATGAAAAAAATATATTTCACTTATTTTTTTTCTAATATTATTGTTTGCAAATGAGCATAACTAAAAAAAAGATAAAGTATCAATAATATAAAAATAATAATAGGTATAATTAAAGATAAAATTATACTCTTATCTATTACAAATTTTTCTGAGTCTCGTGTCTCCAGATATTTCTCTAAAAAACCCATACTTTAACCTTCATTAACTCCATCTGTATATTCTAACTCCATATCATCTATTTGTCTACATAATTCCTTTTTAAAAACAGATATGCCGCGTATAAATAGTTATACACGACACATCCGCTTGCATACTAAACTCATATCCATTGTGGATACTTCATATATAATAACTCCAGATTTTTAATTTGTCTATTAGACACATGGCTATATTTTTGCAAAATTATTTTTGTTTTTTTCGTGTAAAAAACTTATTTAACAATATTGGCACGTATTTTGCATTCAATGCAGAAAAATCAAAAATAAATTCATTTATCCCTGCTTTATGCAAAACATCAACGTGTTCAAAGTCTTCTAAAATCCTATCTTCAAACATATGCATTCTGCAAAAACCGTCACAACTAAAAGGGTAAATCTTTTTCAAAGAAGGATCTTTCAATGCATATCCGCCTCTGTGACAAGGAGCTTTACACGAAAGCCTCGAGATTATAGCACTGTCGTTATTTAACGGACATAATCCCAGACTCGGAACTCTTATATTTCCCGCTATTGTATATTTTTTATTCGGAATAACGTTTTTTATCTTTTTGATAGTCTTAATAGCGCTTTCCATATCCGTAAACGATGTAAAATCTACAGTATCAATAGGAGCAAGATTATTAAGACATTTAATCGACATACTGTTCAACAGATTTATACCTTGACCGATTTCGAGCGAAACGTCTTCAAGTTCTGAATCATTGACCACAAGCCAGAAATAGCCTATATTATTTATTATTAATGATGACGGAACCGGCTCTGTCAAAAGAAGTTGTTTTACATATTCATATACTCTGTCAAAATCACGTTCAATAAGGATTCTCGGGGTTGAAAGCTGAAATTTTATATCATGTTTTACACAGAACTTTTTAACCTTTCCGATAATTTCATTAAAACTGCTTGTGGATAAATCGCTTGTTGAAAGAATTTCGCCGTATTCAATCGAATCTACGGGATTAAAACCTATTTTTTTTATATATTTTTCAAGTTCTTTCAAATGTTCCAATTCAGACAGACGAAGGTTTATTTTAAAATCTTCTCGAGGTTGAAAATCTATCTGTTTAGACACACGCGGACGTTGAATATCCCACTCAAAATTTTGAATATTTCTGCTGAATTTAAAATCTTTACCTTCTGCCGACACCATTTCGCCCGAAAAATGATTTGTTTGATAAATACTTTTTCTTACGTGTTTAAACGGTAGTTTCTGGGTTTTGAACAGTTTAGGCTTTGCAAGAATCTTTTCTATAAGTTCTATAGCTTCAAGAATTTCATCTGATGAGCCAAATTTCCCTTTAATAACAACTTTGTCTATCGCATCAAGTTTCTTTATGTCCTCGGCACACCAAGGAAGATTATCAGTATCTATTGCAAGCGGAAGATTTGTATATTTCTTAATCTTCGCAATATTTTTCATATATATTTCTTCGGTGATAATAATTTCGTCAACTTTATGAAAATTACCGATAAAATCAATTCCCGCAATATTGTGGATATCAAAATATGAATCAACAATGACTTTGAATGGCAGATTAAACACTTTTATTGCTTCGAGAATCGCAAAACTGTTGATAAAGATTCCGTCGATGCCTGCGGTTTTAAGAAATTTAAGCATTTTCTTAATCTCAGCAAGATTCTCTTCTGTTATATCGTGTTTAAAGTTTATATAGATAGAGCAATTGTTCCGCTTTGCAGCATCTACAAACTCTTTGACATAATCGAAATTGTTGTTCAAAAATTTCTTGTAATAAACATAATAATCCCGGCAGGATGTCTCTTTTGAAAACGTATCAATATCTTCAGGCTTTTTAACAGGCGAAACTATCTTAATCTCTTTCATAAAAAACATTATAAACGCTAAGTGTCAAAAAAAGTCCTCTAAAAAACCCATTTTAACAATTCTTAATAATTCGTGATAAAAAAGGCAATTTCCGTGGAATAAAATACTTAGTATATACATAAGGAATATTTAGGATATTTACACTAAGAACTTTCTCATAGGAAAACAGGATACACACACTATTTAGGGAGGTCATTCGCATGGCAATAGGTGCAGAAGACTACATCGACCAGCTTTTGGTCAAAAAATACGCAGAAGAAAAAGTTGACAATCACGATAATATGGAATCAATGGTTGACCCTAACAAAATGATGGGCGCAATGAATGATTACGCAAGTATGTATCGTAATATGATGGTACTCAAGCAACGTTTGAACATTGCCTGTTATGCCGTCAACGCTAAAAATGCCCGATATCAACGTGCTCCGCAAGGATACTAGAAAAAGTTTTGATTCTCTTTTTTCTGATATAATTTAGAAAAAAGGAATCAACTATGGGAAAAATTATATTGGCGTCTTCTTCTCCCAGAAGACGAGATATCTTAAAACAATACAATTATACTTTTGAAATTATTCCGTCTCCGTATGAAGAAAATCATACGACGACGGATTTTTCTTATGAATTTATAGAAAGTCTTGCTTCTAACAAGGCGCTTGCAGTTCTTCCGCTGGTGAAAGAACCTTGCAAAATAGTGGGCGCAGATACAGTTGTTGTACTTGATAATAAAATTCTCGGAAAACCTCACGGAGAAGCGGGAGCCGTTGCAATGCTTAAAAGCCTGTCAGGAAGAAAACATCGTGTTGTGACAGCTATTGCCGTTGTTGAGGCACCCTCCGGTCAATTAAAAAAGACTGCTGTCACAAGTGAAGTTGAATTTGAACAACTTACCGCAGAACAGATTGATTTTTACGTAAAAAACTTTAAACCATTTGATAAAGCGGGTTCATACGGAATACAAGAAATGCCTGACGGATATATAAAATCTTACTCAGGCAGTCTTGAAAATATTATCGGACTCTGTCCAAAAGCGCTTGCTGAAATTTTATAACTACTATTTTGAAATCAGTGAAAGATTTGAGCCTGTCTCAGCTTTTTTCACCTGTGCGTACGGGTTTGAAACAAAGTTATACTGCGGGTTATAAAGCTGTTTCGCTCTGCCGTTAAATGAAGTTTTGTCAGCCGCAGCTTGTTTAATCATCCTGAAAGTATTAACATACGGTCTTTCAGGAGCCTTAACAGCCGCTTTAACAGCTTTCAATCTTTCAAAATACGATTTTAGATGTTCAGGAACGTGATAAACATTGAACGTATTATCTTTTATTATAATAGGACTGTTATCCTGGTGTGCAAGATAATAGTGATTACCTTCACATTTTACGACAAATTTTTCATTACCGTTCGCCGCGTTAACAAATTCTGTACCTGCAGGCAAGCCCGCTTTCAACCCAACTTCTTCGCCTCCGATATAATCCAGGTTAATTCCGCCAAGTTCCAGAGGATATGCCTCAGGATCGTTATATTTATCATAATCATGAGTTACGCCTGAGGTATTAAATAACGAAATTGCCATAACGCCGTCAGTACTGTGACGTAATATCGCAGGAAGTTTAACTTCCGAAACCTTATCTCCCTGTCTCAGTTTTGCCCCCTGAAGCTGCAACAGAGTCGGTGCGCCGTCATTCAATGCGTGAAGTTCAGGACGTTTACGAATAGCCATAATATTATCAAAATCAACCTTATGGTCTTTTATAAATCCGACTGTATAGTCTTCTTCTTCGGCTTGTTTATCCGAAAGCCCGTTTCTGTCAAAATCTTCAAGCCATTCGTGGTGAATTACGGAACGGTTTTGGAGATAGATGTTACGCGTAAGTTCTTCATAACCTGTAGAACCGATATCATCACCTGCAAACATAGTCGGAATACCAGGCAATGCCGCCATAAACTTCATAATACCGAGAAGCTTCGAAATTGCAGGATCAACAGCTGTATAGAACGCTGTTTTCTTCAAAGTATTTTCAAGACCCTTGTCAATTTTGAGACCGTGTTTTTCTTTTGCCTGATTGAGAACTGTTTCTATAGTAATATCAAACGGTCTTGTTCCAAAAGCTTCCGCCTGAAAAGCTTTACCGAGATATTGTCCGTTAGCAAGGTCACTTATTGATACGGCAATCGCTTCATACAGATATTTTCTGTGATTATCATCAATTCTTTTGTTTTCCACAAGTTTGTTCAATGCCTTGCCGAATGCTGTATTCAACGCATCACCCATAGCAATGGCTTTGGTACTTTTTCTCATAAAGTTGTAATTATGAATTTCTTCGGAATCAACTGGTCCGAAGAATTTGTTATTAAGAACCCTGTAAGCTTTTTCTTTAAGTGAATACAGGTATTCTTTTTCAGGCAGATTTTTGTCTCTGGTATTTACATTCAAATTAGCGTAGAACAGCTTACTGTCCAAAGCCATCATGTGAAGGGCACGCGGCTTGTCGTGGTTATCTACAAAGTTATAAGAGTACAGCATTGAATCCAGAGGTCCGCTATGTAAGAAATCAGCGCCATTCTTTTTCAAGAGTTCATAAACTTTTGTACCCTGAAAGATTCCGCGGTCTTCATATTTTTCGTAACTTTTCGAGAAGATTCCCGGAATATCCGTAAAGAAGAAACTATAATTTGCAAGTGACGTAATACCTGTTTCGCGGAGAAATTTCTTTACAATATCTTTTGTATTGCCAAACTGTATTGAATTACTGCCATCGCCTTTGCTGTGAAGAGTAACTTCATCGGTAACTTCCGCAACTATATAGGAATTAGGGTTTTCGGCGTAAACTTTTTCCGCAAAGTTTTTCCAGAAATCAATTACCTGTCTCCAGCTCTTTTCAAAAGTTGTTTGTTTATTAAGAAGAGATTCTTTATCAGCAATATCTTTTGCCGCGTCGATTCTCCAATCCAAACCGCCCTGAGTTCTGTCGACAATCATTTCAGCGAGTTTAAAACTTGTTAGGTTTGTTCCATCAATCATTTTATACAAAGCTTCAACGAGAGTATTTCTGTCTTGCTCAGAAATTGCAGGAATCCCCTTATGTTTAAGGTCTCTGCCTCTTAATCGCGCAATAAGAGAAAGGGCTTCGTCTTCAGGGTCCGTAGGATATATATCAAGAGCCTGTAATGAGGTTTCTTTTAATTTTTCGTAATCGTACGAGATTCCGCCGTTTTCTTTAATTTTCACTTCAGAATCAGGGAATAAACCTTTTACGAGTGCAAATTTTGCAATTTCGGGTGCGATAATCGGTAAAACATATTTACCGTATTTTGTAGCGTTTGTTTCATTTGAAAGTTTTTGTTCCGAAGAAAGCTTTTTCTCAAGTCGTTTAAGAATATCCTGAGCAAATTTATTCATCTCATTTCTGTAGAGAGCGTCCATTTTATTATAGGCGTATTTGTATTCATCTTTCAAATGCGGATTTGCTTCTCTTGCAAGGTCGAATCTTGATTTACCGATTTCTTCCGCGTGCGTTGCTCGTTTCGTTAAGTAAGGCGAAGCAAAAACAGCTGCGATATTATCACCGAATTCTACGGAATCAAGAGGCATATCCATCATATTTTTGATAGTAATATCTTCAAACGATTCTTGGATATTAGAACCTTTAAGTTTGTAATGACCGTTAAGAACATTTTGAATCACGTCAGATGTAATTTCAGCGGCAGATAATGGTAATTCTTTATTTTGAATTTTCTCATTAATAAGATTCATAACTCTTTGAGTGTCGTTTGAACTTACATTTTTCAAAGTTTGGGCAGTATATAGATTTAAAATCTGATTTGTTTTCTTAGTCCAGTATTGACCCGATGTGATAGCATAATCCTGAACCATATAATTATTTTCATAGTTCAGATTTTTATAAGCTTCTCTGGCATCCATATCAATGTTGGATTTCATAAATTGAGAGTTGTAATTTGAGGTTGAGTAATTAAGTTTGGTAACATCAACGTTAGCATCCCAATCTTCTTTGTTGCCTTCAAATTTACCTTCGTAATTTGCATTGCCAAGTTTTGTCAGGATTCTTGCCGCTTCAAAAGACCCCATCGGAATATATCTGCCGTCAGGTTTTGTTTTGTTCAAATCATTGAAGCGTTTGATATTATCAAGGTAGACTTCAGGGTCAATTTCGTGAGAATAACAAATTACGGTGTCATCATGCGTAACTTTTGCATAAGGATTTCCTGTGTCTGATTTTGAGTAAGTTTTTATTCTCGGAGTATTATTAGACATCTCCGAACCCGATGTAAGTTCAGTATCGAAAATTTGTACATAAGTAGGGGCTTTCGGATTATATTTATCGCCCTGTTCGCCTTTTCCGTTCCAAACTTTGGCTTTTTTCCAACTTACCTGTCCTGATGAATCCTGAGTAAATACCCAAGGTGAGTTTACGACTTTATGAGAGATAAATTTTTTATTTTTACTCAAAACTCCAAAACCGAGAGGACCTTGATCCAAATCCATCCTGAACCAGTTATAAGCATAGGATTGTTTACCCCATTTTAAAACGTGTCCGAGGTGAATACCTTCAAGTCCTTCGTTTACGAGAGCGGCATCTGAGACAAGGTTTTTGTCGCGCACGAATAATTCTTTTTGAAGTTCTGCGAAGTTATCAATATTACCGAGAGACTGGGCAATTTGCAGGCAGTTTTTATTCCAGTATGAGTGAGGAGTTAAGCTGTCATCAGTCGCAAACGGAGTCAGGAATAATTTCGAATAGTTATCCAGATTTCCTGCCTTCAAGTCGTAAGTAATACCAGCAAGCGAACCGCCTACTTTATTAGAGAAGTGTTTTGTACGTGTAACTGCGTCAGCATATTTTACGTTAGGAACAATATTCCCGTCCTTATCGTAAGCGTACATAGCGTTATAACAATCAGGAATTGCAAGCATTGCAGAACCGCCTCCGGTTCCACGACTTCTTTGCGGAACCATAAGGTTATAGATTGCATAATCCTCTCCGGGTTTACGCAAATCCATAATATCACCGGCGTCCGTGTCATAGAATAATGTGTGATTTTCGTTATTTTTTGGAGTTAATCTGTAATGGTATGCAAACGGAGTGTCAGAATTCAGATTGTAAGATTCCGCAAGGTTGATACGGTTTGGACCGCAAATCATTTTTTGTGAAGTTTTGCCGGTATCAAGGTTTTTTAAGGCACGTTTATTGAAATAGTTGCCGTTCTCGTCTTTTTCAACAGCACAAAGTTCAAGATAACAATCATATTTGTTATCGTCAAACGTATAATTAAATTCATATTCGTTATGTCCAAGCTCGGACTTTACGGGTTTATATCCTTTAAATGCAATGCTTTGAGGTGCATTATTTTTTTCTAAATTAACTTTCACAAACACTCCTTACTTCTGACAATATAACAAGCGTGAACAAAAAAGTTTGCCACACGAAACCATTATATTAAGAAATTTTTACATAAACATATTCTTTTTTACATAAAACATTACAAAATATTGCTATTATTTTTTTAATTTCTATAATTTTATTGTTACACAACAAGGAGAAATTTAATGGTAATGACAGAAATTAAATGCGACATTAAAGATATCAATCTCGCAGATCAGGGTAAAAACCAAATCGAATGGGCTTTAAAAGACATGCCTGTTTTGAGAGAGATTGAACAAAGATTTATAAAAGAACAGCCGTTTAAAGGATTGAAATTATCGGCATGTGTTCACGTAACAAAAGAAACCGCAGCTTTATGTACCGTTATGAAAGCAGGCGGTGCCGATGCGGTTCTGGTTGCATCAAACCCGCTTTCTACTCAAGATGACGTTGCCGCTGCACTTGTAAAACACTGGGGCATACCTGTTTACGGATATGCAGGCGAAAGCGCTGAAACTTACCGTGACCACGTAAGAGTTGCACTTGACCATAACCCTAATATCATTATTGATGACGGCTGCGACATCGTTTCAACAATTTACGCAGAACGTCCCGAAATTGCAGAAAAAATTATGGGTTCAACCGAAGAAACCACAACAGGTATTATCAGACTTCAGGCACTTGAAGCTCAAGGTGTTATGAAAGCCCCTGCAGTCGGTGTTAACACAAGTTTGACAAAACACCTTTACGACAACCGTTACGGAACGGGTCAAAGTTCACTCGACGGTGTTATGAGAGCCGCAAACATTCTTTTCTCGGGTAAAACCGTTGTGGTTTCGGGTTACGGATGGTGCGGAAAAGGTATTGCAATGAGAGCTCAAGGTATGGGTGCTAACGTTATTGTCTGCGAAGTTGACCCGCTTAAAGCTCTTGAAGCTGCTATGGAAGGTTACAGAGTTATGCCTATCGCACAAGCGGCAAAAGAAGGCGATATTTTCTTAACCGTTACAGGTGACAAACACGTAATTGATATTGAACACCTTCTTGAAATGAAAGACGGCGCATTTGTCGGTAACGTAGGGCACTTCGACCACGAAGTTAACGTAAACGGTCTTAAAAAATATACAACTGAAATTAAACAAATCAGACCAACTCTTGAAGAATACAAATTGAATAACGGAAAATCAATTTACGTTCTCGCTCAAGGAAGACTCGTTAACCTCGTTTGCGCAGAAGGTCACCCTGCAAGCGTTATGGATATGTCTTTTGCAAATCAGGCGCTCGGTATTGAATTCCTCGTTAAAAATTACGGCAAACTCGAAAATAAATTATACACACTTCCTCACGAAGTTGATGTTAAAATCGCCGAGTTAAAACTCAAATCTATGGGAATCGAAATCGACTCTCTTACTCCTGAACAGGAAGAATATCTGAACAGTTGGAAAATAGATTAAGAAATTGAAAGCCGCCTTTATAAGGCGGCTTTTTTATACTAATTACATTTTTTCTTACCATCCCAAGAAAGTTTTTCGGGACACTTAAGATAATCCATGTTCTCATTGTATATAACCCACGCTGTACAGGCTGAACCCCACTCATATTTTCCGCCGTCAGAAAAACAATACCTCTCAAATTCTTCTTTCGTATGCCCGTTTGGAACAAGCTTATCTGCATAAATATCAAATTCAAACAAATCTTTTCCCCACGTATTTGGGGGAGCCTCACCATTTACATCATAAAAAACTTCCATAAGCTGATTGTTAGAATAAGAATAGTCTCCACCGCGGAACAACACAGAAGAACCATCGGCAAGAAGCACTTTATAATATTTATTATTTATTCCGTAAATAGCCAATACGGAATCACCATCTAACTTTTTATATCCTTTTACATAAAAACAACCATTGGAAGCAGATTCCGTACCACAATCTTTTGCAACTTTCAAATAAGGTTTAAATACATTATAAGTTTGAATTGCACCCTCTTCATCATAACCGAATACTTGCGGCGTATTATCTATTTTATAAGTATTATAAGCCTGTGTAAGCACCGAATACATCTTTTTTAATTTAGTTACGGTTGCTTTTTCTTGATATTTAGCAACAAGCGTCGGCATTGTCATTGCGGCAACGACACCGATTATACCTAAAGTAACCAGGACTTCGGCTAAAGTAAATGCTTTTGCTGAGAGGAATCTAGTTTGCCCCCCCCCCCGTTTTTTCAAATATAGCAAGCTTTTTCACGGTTTTCCTCCATTTATTTTCACATTATGAACTCAATCACCTTTCCATTATAACATTTATTTCGGACTTTTTCAATCTCAATTTACAAAAAGCAATATTACGTTTGCATTAGGGCATGTTTGTAATATTATAATAATGGTCGCACTAGCCCGATAGGTTTTACCCTAGTCTTCGGATGGGGCGGTATGACCCGTAGTACAATACATTTAAATTATAAGGAGAAAACCGATGCCAACAGCATCTATGATTGAACTTTTGGAAGCAGGAGTTCACTTCGGACACCAAACTCAAAGATGGAACCCTAAAATGAAACCGTATATTTACGGTGCAAGAAACGGTATTTATGTTCTTGACTTACGCAAAACTTCTGACCTTTTGGATGAAGCTTATGCTGTAGTTAGAGAATTTGCAGCTCGCAATAAAAATATCCTCTTTGTAGGTACTAAAAAACAAGCCGCTGAAGTTGTTGCAGAAGAAGCTAAAAGATCTGGCGCTTACTACATCAACAGAAGATGGTTAGGCGGTATGCTTACTAACTTTGAAACTATCAGAGGCAGAGTTAACAAACTTAAGGAAATGGAAGAATTCATTTCTTCAGGTCATGCTGAAAAATTACCTAAAAAAGAAATCGCTCAATTAAACAGACAATTAGGTAAATTGAGCAAAACTTTAGGCGGTATTAAAGATATGAGAGGTTTACCTGACTTAATCTTCATTATCGACCAGGGTAAAGAATTAATCGCTATTCAGGAAGCTAACAAACTCGGTATCCCTGTTATCTGCTTGGCTGATACAAATGCTAATCCGGACGGTATCGACTACGTTATCCCTGGTAACGATGATGCTATCCGCTCTATTAAATTGATTACTTCTAAACTCGCTGACGCAGTTCTTGAAGGTAAACAATTGAAAGAAAACAACGCTAACCAAAAAGCTAAAATTGAAGAAATTAAAGCTGAAGATGCAGGCGTTGAAGCTTAATTATTAAACTTTAAAAGAGGCGGGGCACTCTGTCTCACCTCTTTTTTATAAACCCTCAAATTAAAAAAGGAGAGAATTAAATGAATATTACAGCTCAAATGGTTAAAGAACTTCGTGATAAAACAGGCGCAGGTATGATGGATGCTAAAAAAGCTCTCGTTGAAACTGACGGTGATATGGAAAAAGCTATGGAAGTTCTCCGCCAAAAAGGTATTGCTTCTGCCGATAAAAAAATGGGTAGAATCGCTGCCGAAGGTTTAATCGCAACTTCTGTTCAAGCTGATTGCGGTGCTATGGTTGAAGTGAACTGTGAAACTGACTTTGTTGCTAAAAACGAAGAATTCAAAGAATTAACAGCAGGTCTTGCTGAAATCGTTGCGGTTCAAAATCCTGCTGACAACGATGCACTCCTCGCTTCAACTTGCCCTAAATGCGGTAAAGTTATTTCTGAAGTTATCAAAGAAAAAATCGCTTCTATCGGTGAAAAAATTACTTTCAGAAGATTTGTTCGTTATGAAGGCGCTACAGCTTCTTATGTACACAACGGCAAAATCGGCGTTCTTCTTCAAGCAGACAAAAAAGATGATGAATTAATGAATGACATTTGCTTGCATATTGCTTCTAACGCTCCTGAATTCATTTCAAGAGAAGAAATTCCTCAATCAGTTATCGACCACGAAACTGAAATCGAAATGGGTAAAGAAGACCTTCAGAAAAAACCTGAAGCTATCAGAGCAAAAATCGTTGAAGGCAGAGTTAACAAACTTATGGCTTCAAGAGTTCTTCTTGAACAACCGTTTGTTAAAAACCCTGACGTAACTATCGGTCAATTAATCGAAGGCAAATTGACAGTAAAAGCATTCACAAGATTCGTTCTCGGTGAAGGCTTGGAAAAACGTCAAGAAAACTTTGCTGACGAAGTTATGAACCAAATCAAAGGTTAATCTTAAAGATTTATAACTTGAAAAGACCGCATATATTGCGGTCTTTTTTAATATGTGATAAGATAATTAAGAGGAGGCTAACATATGGAAACTTCAATTATAACTTCAAAACTTAAAAAAGGGGGGGGGCTTCCTTAACCAAAAAGCCTTTTCCAGACTGCATTTTGGACACATATACTTAATGCAAAAATGTTTATTTTCTGGATTAACCCGCATTAACGGATTTACATTAGCAGAAGTTTTAATCACTCTTGGTATAATCGGAATTGTTGCAGCAATGACAATGCCAACGTTAATGACAAATTATCGCAAAAAACAAATTTCTACGCGTTTAAAGAAATTTAATTCAATGATGGCACAGGCTGTAACTTTGTCAGAAGCCCATAATGGAGATTCAAAAGACTGGGAGATAAGCAAGGATTACCTTATTAGAAATGATAATGGTGAAGCAATCCGAGATGAAAAAGGTGAGGTCCAATATGATGATAACAAGGGTACTGAATTTACTTATCCGTTTATTTTAAAATATTTTGCACCATATATTAAATATACTAAAATTGAAAAAGCCCTTCCGGTTGAAAGACATGGAAAAACAACTAAGTATACGACAATATATTTTGCGGATGGAAGCGTTGTAAATGTAAAACTTGGAGCTTGTATTGATTGGATATATGACATTAATGGAACAAAAGCGCCTAATGAAACTGGACAAGATATATTTAACTTTATATTGTGCCCTTGGAAGTCTCAATCATATTTTGCCAGACCAAACAAGAAATGGGGACCATATTATGATAGCTCTAACAGAAAAACCCGGGATGCGATACTAAATAAATGTAAATCTTCCGGAGCGTACTGTACACTTCTTTTGGAACATGACGGATGGGAATTTAAAAATGATTACCCATATAAATTGTAAGACATAACGTTAGAATTCACATCCGTCCATCGTCGAATAATCATACAGAGGTCATTCTGTGCAGCAGTTAAAAGCCTGACGTAACCGGTGGGAATTTAATCCCTATAAATTATAATAATTAACCTTGTTCATCAGGTAAAAAGGCATCGGTTTTAGTGTTAGAGTCGTCGTCTTCATCATCGTCATCATCAACTTTAAATGTAAAAGAAAACAAATCTCCTGCTTTAATTTCAGTATATTGACCTTTTTCAACGTAAGAAAGCGGGGAATTTTTATAAACCGAGACAACGCTTGATACAGCACGATTACCTTCTTCATTCTTTACTGCACCCTCTATTGCGTGATAGCCCAAACTTATACCTTTTACAAAATGATTTCCGACGGACAGCGCAGCATTTTTAGCAACTTCGCCCTTATCAAGTTCAAATTTCGGTGAGAATTTGCCAACAAACTCTTCATCAATAAGGTGGGTTTTACCTTTTTCATCTGTAATACTTACGGGAACAATCTTAAAACCTGAATTTCGTTTTAACCTTTTAGGATTACTAACTTCGTAAATTCTGGCATTTACAACCGAACCTGCAGTAATATCAATTTCGGAATTCAGTTTAATTTCATCAAGAGCCTTAAAAGTAATTGTGTATACGGGTTTTTCGGTAGAAAAATCACTCATAGCCTGAACATGGAGTCTTTCCGCAAATGCAGGCCCAGCAACAAGCGATAAACCGCATAATAATACCAATTTATACAAAATCTTTTTCATATTTCACCTAAAAAATCAAATTATCTCAAAAATTCACGCTGTTGTAAGATACTTGGCAAAGGCATTGCAGGATTGTATCTGTTAGTTGAATCCATAGTAGGCAAATCAGTGAGCGGGATACCCGGTAAATCTGATGCAAACGGACGTTGAGATTCTTCGGTTGCAGGAACAAACACATCAATCAATACATCAGAAGGTGTGCCTGAAAGATTTTGGTTAACCGCATTGTTTTCAACTTTTTTAACATCTTTAAAATTCAAAACAAACATTTGACCGTTTGAAAGTGTCAAAGGTGCTTTAGCAGGAACAACCTGACCATTAGCATTCAACAAACCTGCGAAGGTTCCGTAAGTTTGAGGTTGGAACTGCATTTCTTCACTGTGAACATTAACATAACTGAACGGAATGAATGCAAAACCGCCGTTTTGCTGAACAGCGATTTTCCCTTTTACAAGAAAATTTTCAAAAAGCACTATATCATCAGTAACCTGAATATTGCTTTTAACTTTAAGAACCATAACTTCCGGAGGATTTGAACCCGAATAAGGTGTCATAGCTTCAACGGGAATAGTTATCGCAAATGCGGATTGACCGATTGCCATCATTAATGCAAAAATTATAGCGCTTAATACTTTTTTCATACAAAATTCTCCTGATGATATCATTATATATTTTTATAATAACATATCTTCAAAAAAGCGTCAATATATACAAATTATAGCACACCTTTCAAGTATTGACCGGTAACGGATTTTTTATTTTTTGCAATTTGATTAGGCGTACCTTCTGCGACGATTTGCCCGCCTGCACTTCCGCCTTCCGGTCCCAAATCAATGATATGGTCGGCAACTTTTATCAAATCCAGATTGTGTTCGATTATTAAAATTGTATTTCCCTGATCCGCAAGTTGTTGAATAATCTTTATCAACTTATCCAAATCTGCCCAGTGCAAACCTACAGACGGTTCATCAAGCAGATAAAGCGTTCTGCCTGTGGCACGTTTTGTAAGTTCGGAAGCAAGCTTAATACGCTGAGCCTCTCCGCCAGAAAGGGTTGTTGCACTTTGTCCGAGTTTTATGTAATCCAAACCGACATCGTTAAGCGTTTGAAGTTTGTTGCGGATTGAAGGAACGTTTTCAAAGAATTCAAGTGCTTCTTTAACGCTCATATCCAGAACTTCGGAAATATTTTTACCTTTGTATTTTACCTCCAGAGTTTCACGATTATAGCGCTGCCCTTTACATACCGCACATTTTACGTAAACATCCGAAAGAAAGTTCATTTCGATTTTATTTACGCCGTCACCCTTACAAGCCTCACAGCGTCCGCCTTTCACGTTAAAACTAAACCTGCCGGGTTTATAACCGCGAACTTTTGCCTCGTTTGTTTTTGAATACAAATCTCTTATGTGCGTGAAAACATCAGTATAAGTTGCAGGGTTTGAACGCGGAGTTCTGCCGATTGGAGATTGGTCAATGTCGATAATTTTGTCAATGTGTTCAAAGCCCGTAATTTCATCAACACCCTGAGGTTTCGGCTTATTGCCTCTAATCTTATGGATTGCATATTCATAAATCAAACTTTGCATAAGCGTTGATTTTCCCGAACCCGAAACCCCTGTTAATACAACAATTTTCCCGAGCGGAATATCAACATCTATATTTTTTAAGTTATTCAAATGCGCATTTTTTACATGTAAAAAGTTGCCGTTGCCTTCACGAATTTTTGTCGGGACGGGAATTTGTTTTGCCCCGCTCAAATATTGACCCGTAAGAGATTCCTTACAGTCAATAATATCCTGTAAAGAACCCTGTGCGACGATTTTACCGCCGTTTACACCGGCTTTCGGACCGATATCCACGATATAATCTGCGTTACGCATTGTATCCTCATCGTGTTCGACAACTATAAGCGTATTTCCGAGGTTGCGCAGTTTTATGAGAGTTTTAATCAACCTGTCGTTATCGCGCTGATGCAAACCTATTGACGGTTCATCCAAAACATAAAGCACCCCTGACAAACCGCTGCCTATCTGAGTGGCAAGCCTTATACGCTGAGCCTCTCCACCCGAAAGTGTTCCCGCACGGCGTGCAAGGTTAAGATAAGATAACCCTACATCACATAGGAATTTCAATCTGGCGCGAATTTCATCGAGAATCTGCTTTGCAATATGAAGATGATATTCATCGAGTTCCAAATATAAATCGTTGATAAAATTCAGCGCTTCATCAATAGAAAGAAGTGTGAATTCGTAAATATTTTTGCCTTTAATCCTTACGGCAAGAGGAAACGGCTTTAATCGTGCCCCGCCGCATTTCGGACAAGGAGTCGTTACCATGTATTTTTCGATTTCTTCACGCCAGTATTCACCGCCCGATTCATTATAACGTTTTTCCAAAAACGGAATTACTCCCGTAAAACGGTGGTATTTTGTTTCGTAACGGTGTGTTCCGAATTTTTGAACACGGAATTTAATAATATCATCACCGCCATAGAGAATTATATCCTGCAAATTCTGCGGTAAATCCCCAAACGGGGCATCCATGTTAATTCCGTAGTGTTCGCTCACGGATTTCAAAATATCTTCGTAATACGGTGTTGTGGTTTTTGACCACGGATAAATCGCGCCGTCATTGAGGGATTTTGTTCTGTCCGGAACCACCAAATCAGGGTCGATTACAAAATCCGCGCCAAGCCCGCCGCAACGTTCACACGCGCCGTAAGGGGCATTAAACGAAAATATTCTCGGTGCAAGTTCTTCAAAGCTGATATTACAATGAGGACAAGAAAGTTTTTCGCTAAAGATAATTTCTTTATCGCCGATAACATCTACAACAACGATTCCGTCAGCCTTTTTCAGTGCAATCTGCGCACTGTCGGCAAGTCTGGAACGAGAACTTTCTTTTACGACAATTCTATCCACGACAACATAAATATCGTGTTTTTTGGTTTTATTGAGTTTAATTTCATCTTCGTCAAGATTAAATACTTCACCATCAACTTTAACTCTGACAAAGCCTTCCTGTCTGAGTTCTTCAAAAGTTGATTGGAATTCGCCTTTTTTACCTCTTGCAATCGGTGCAAGAATTTGGATTTTAGTTCCATCGCCAAGTTTTATAATACTGTTTACGATTTCGTCAATAGTCTGAGGTTTAATCTCAGCACCGCATTCAGGACAAAACGGGGTTCCCACGCGTGCATACAAAAGGCGCAGGTAGTCGTAAATTTCCGTCACTGTACCGACTGTTGAACGAGGGTTGTTACTTGTGGACTTCTGGTCAATAGAAATCGCGGGAGAAAGTCCGTCAATATATTCAACATCGGGCTTATCCATCTGCCCGAGAAATTGTCTTGCGTAAGTTGAAAGACTCTCAATATATCGTCTTTGACCTTCCGCAAAAATCGTATCAAACGCCAGTGAACTCTTTCCCGAACCTGATACACCCGTAAAAACAATAAGTTCGTTTTTTGGAATTTCGAGGGAAACGTCTTTTAAATTATGCTCTTTTGCACTTTTAATCGTAATTTTATCTAACATAATACAATTATCGCACGTAAATATTTTATTTCCAATTTTCTAACAAGCCTGTAAGTTGTTTATGCAATTTAACGTTATGGACGCGGATTATATCGACTTTTCGCTCAATCGCAAGGGTGTTCAACGCAACAGTAAAAATATCTTTTGTAAGATTATCCGCGTTCGGCATATTCAGCATACTTTTTCGAGAAATTCCCAGTAAAACGGGACATCCAAGCCCTCGAAATTCTTCAAGTCGACGTATTATCTCAAAATTATCCTCACGCGTTTTGCCAAAGCCGATTCCGGGGTCTACAATTATTTTATCTTTCGATATACCTTTTGAAATCGCAAATGAAATTTTTTCGCGCAAATCAAGGAAGATTTCGTCCATAAGGTTTTCGTAATGCGGAGAATCCTGCATATTTTCAGGTGTGCCTTTGGAATGTTGAATAATAACTTCCGCGTCGTATTTTGCGATTACTTCTGACATTTTTTCGTCAAATGTCAAACCTGAAACATCATTTATAATCTTTGCACCGCGTTTAAGACACTCCTGCGCGACAACAGAACTTCTTGTATCAATACTTATCGGAACATTTATTTCTTTTGCGAGTTCCAGAACGGGAAGAATTCGCGAAAGTTGAACATCCGCAGATACAGGCTTTGAGTATGGTTTTGTGGATTCTGCACCTATATCAATAATATCAGCCCCGTCCGCAATCATTTCTTTCAAATGGGAAAAGGCTTTTTCGGTATCCGAATACTGACCGCCGTCAGAAAATGAGTCATCCGTAAGATTCAACACTCCCATAATTTTAGTTTTTTGAGATTCAACGTGAGGCTCAAGCAATTTCTCGCCTAGAAACTTTAATCCGAACGGTTGAAATTTTAACTTTTCGGCAACTTTTTTTATTTCCGAGATACTGCCTCCGAGAATACAGGATGATTTTTCGATTTTTCCCGTTATAACCTCTCTATGGGTAGCGCAATCCGCACCAACGCTTATTGCCGTTTGTTTTAAGATATTTGCCTGCGCAGGTGACAGATTATATATTTTTATGTTTTTATAATTAAACTTGTCACAAACTTTTGCAGAATAAGATTTATCAAACCCGATAAAATCAATTTCGGGCTTTATATTATCCGTTATAATTTCTCTCAAAATAAAATCGTGCATAAACGGAGTTTAGCACGATTTTTATATTTATACAACTTGTATTTTATTCTTTTGAACTATATTTATCAAAATAAGAGTTTGCCTTTTCTGCATATCTCGGAACATAATGCTCTACGATTTTGGTAGTGTTGCTATAGAGAGTTCCGATACCTGAAATCAATACACATCCTGCGAGAATACCACCGAATATTCCGCATGCGAATCTTGTTGCACGGTTATTAATTATAGGCTTAATATATTTTGAAGCTTTTATATTATCTAATTTGGTTACAAGCTTCTGAGTTAAAACTTTAGCATTATTCTTAAAACCCGCAAACAAACCTGAACTGTTTTTTGCAACTTTTGCTGCTGCGGCTGCTTTTCCTGCTTTACAAGCCGATTCGGCATCTTTAATGCTTTTCATCACGTTATTTCTTGCGGCACTGTAACCTGCGCCTGCCGCACCACCGACAACCGCGCCGTCACGAATATCGTCTTTCTTTTCTTGTGAAACTATTCGTCTGTTATCATTTGATGTAAAACTTACGGGACTAATCGACAATTTCATAATCAGCGTCCTCTATTGTTTTTTTATCAGCTTTTGAATCAGTTTTATCTTCGGAGTTTTTATTGTCGCCGAGAGCTCCTGCCGCTGTAGTTGAAACACCTGTAGCTACTGCAACCACATCACCTGTTGTATCTGCGACCTGTCCTGCTTTAACGTTTTTGGTTTTACCAAAGAAAGATTTTACAGCAATCACAGGTTTGCTATCGTTGAATTTTTTGAATAAGTCACAAACTTTTCCGCCGAATTTTGTTTTAGCAAACTTATCACTCCATTCTGCGAATTTTTTTGCAACAGATTTATACATTTTGGTGTCTTTTACTTTTTCAAACTTTTCACCGATTTTTTTGCCTAAAGTTTTGATATTTTTGGCAAATTTCTGTACAGCTTCACTTTTAGCGACTTTATTAAGAACTTTACCTGTTTCACTCCAGCCGAATTTCGTACTGATTCCTACAACAGCACCCGAACCGATAAGAGCCAGTCCGCCAAGAATTTTCTTCCCTGATTCCGGAACTTTATCTTCAAGTTTTTTTAAACCTGTAACTGCATCATTCAAATCTTCTTGAAGATTTTCGAGGGTATCTTTTTTAGATTCTTTTTTAATAGGCGCAGGCAGATTTCTTGACTGATTAAGTTCTACTCTGTCAGCCATAGCTTCTATATTATCAAGTTCTGCGGTACCGTATCCGCTTCTGAATGAAGTTTGTGAATGCAAACGTTGAGAAAAATTCGGTTGAATCGTTAACATATTCGGTTTTACTCCAATTATTTATTATCGAATGCTTTAAAAGACATCAAAAAAATTTTTTGCGCTTTAAAGAAAGTTCTTTAATAATTCTTTACAAAGGCTTCTACACGCTTAGATTATTACATATTTTCAAAATTTTGTAAATATTTTATTAACTTTTTATACCCTGATAAGAATTTCTTCTTATGAGTTCTCTATCTATTTTATTTAGACAATCCAATTTTGCACCGAGCCAACGAGGTGCAATAAGGTTCTTTTTCAGTCCGTTGCCTGCAAGTCGATGAATTGTAGTATTTTTCGGCATATATTCAAGAAAATCGCAAACCGTTTGAATATATTCATCCTCGCTCATAAAATCAATTTCTCCATGAGTGTACATATCTGCAAGTTTGGTATTTTCAAGAGCGCACAGCATGTGGATTTTTACGCCGTCAATCTCTAAATCCCGAAGTTTTTGTGCGGTCTGCATAATTTCATCATGAGTTTCCCACAACCCGAAAATCACGTGAACACAAACGTTTATGCCTTTTTCCTTTGTCTTTTCGTAAACACGTAAAAAGCAATCAAAATCATGCCCGCGATTAATCTTTTTCAAAGTTTTGTCGTGAACAGACTGTAATCCGTATTCTATCCATGTGTAGTAATCATCTTTGTAACCCGCGATAAGATTAAGCTTTTCATCATCAACACAATCGGGACGTGTTCCGATAGAAAGTCCGACGATTTCGTCACGACAAAGCGAAGAATTATAGATTTTTTCAAGTTCGGCAACAGGTTTATAAGTGTTTGAATACGCCTGAAAATAAGACATAAACTTCCGAGCCTTAAATCTTGTGCTGAGAGTTTTTATTCCCTCATCAATTTGATTTTCTATTGAAAGAAGATTGGAATGCGCCTGAGAAAAACTTCCGCCGTCATCGCAGAATATACAGCCGCCTTTTGAAATCGTTCCGTCCCGATTCGGACACGAAAAACCGGCATCAAGGGTAATTTTATAAACCTTGACGCCGAATTTATTTTTCAAATATGCACTATACTGATTATAGCGTTTATCAGTACCGTTAAACATAATTATTGATTATTTTTTTCGTCTTCCGCAGTAATCGGATAAACATAGTGTTCGCCGCAATTAGGACATACAACTTCCTGTTGTTTTCCGTCTTCAAGTTTAGCAACTTCAAACAATGTTTTACATCCTGATTGAACACATCTGATTGCCCATGTAGGTCTTATTAATCTTGCCATAATTCCCTCTCTTTTGTTTACTGACAATTACATATTATCATTCTTAGGGCTATTGTGCAAGTAGGTAACCTTAACCTGAAAGATTACAGGTTCGGCTGATTTAAAAAATTTTTAAAGCAATACAATTGTCACAAAGGAGAAATAAATGAAAAACTTTCTTATATTAACGGGAATTCTTACAGTTGTTTTTGTTGCGGTTCTCGATACAAAAGCAAGAATTGCAGAACTTGACGATATTGCCGCAACAACTCCCGCTCAAATGGAAATGAAATCCAATATTAATAAATCTAAAGGAAAAGGTGTTATGCAGCAGTTTGAGACATCTCAGCCGCCCGGAGCCACAAATCCTGTTTCACCGAAAGTAAATATGTTACGAAACCCTCAAAGCAACACGGTTCCGCATCCGACAAAAACTTTCCGTCCGTCACGACCTCAAACTCAAAATCCGTAAATCATTTCTCCGTAATCATGTTCAAGCGGTTCTTCTTCTTTTTCATCCTTTTTATTAAGCATCGGAGTAGAACTTTCGTATCTGAAAAAATTTCCTGACGGTTTCAAATCCTGTGTATTATTCAACATTGGATTAACTGTCTTTGGAAAGAATCTCAAAGTTACGTTTTGCGCAATAACTTTTGATAAAATATCTTCGGAGTATGATTGCAAATATGCATATTTGGCATAACTTTCGGCTGCACTGTGCGCAGAAAAATTACCGTCTGACGGGTTAAGATTTTTAACATATCCGCCGCTCCACATAACCAAATCATTAACCGTATCCAACAATACCGCACTTGTTTCCATCGTAAACGGATAAGATAAATTAAGCGCCCCCGAAAGTTCCAAAACTTCCCATACAGAACGTTTTAAATGAGAATTTTCCATAGGAACTCTGTTGGATATCAAAAGTACAGACTTTGCGGAGAATAAATCCCCAAGCTGCTTCATTGTGGCAAAATCAATATTTCCTTTTGAGTTAAATTTATCAAGCGAATTTTTGACTTTATTTTTAACTTCGGTATTTTGTGCAAGTTTCAGGCGAACTTCATAAAGCGACGGAGAAACAAATTTTCCCGACTTATTTAACTTATCAATTAAATCCTCAGAAACAATCTCAGAAACCTCCGGATAACAGTAATAGTTTTCGCAAACATTGAACAAATCCGCAGGAACAACCACTACATTAAATGTTAACGCCTGCACTGCAGGGGCAATTAACAAACATATTAACAATACAAAATATTTCAAATAATTTTTCATAATTTTATTGTAACACACATTTTTTCATACGAGTAAGGGATAAAAAAATATTAATATCACAATAAAATTGAAATAAAACTACAAAAGGAGAAATGTATGGATTACAACGAATTACTGAATAAAGCAAAATCTGCATCAGAGCATGCTTACGCTCCATACTCGAAATTCAAGGTTGGTGCCTGCGTTCTTACGGAAGATGACAAAACCTACTGCGGCTGTAACTTTGAAAATTCAAGCTTCGGACTTACTATTTGTGCGGAAAGAAACGCTATCGGTTCTGCAATAGTCTATGGGGCAAGAAAAATTAAAGCTGTCGCAATTTATTCTCCAAATACAAAATTATGCTATCCTTGCGGTGCTTGCCGTCAGGTTCTTTGCGAGTTTTCGGACAATAATAATATGGATATAGTTTTGGAATGTGACGAAGGAATTTGCGTTCAAAACCTCAATGAACTTTTGCCGAAAGGATTTATTCTCTAAAATGTATTTTATAGAACTTCTTGTAAAATATTTTAAGAAAGATAAATTCATGGAAGTTATTGAAGAACATGACAGACAAACCTCCCTCAACCCGCTTGAAGACATACCGCAAGAAGAAAATGACGAAGTTTGTGAACATATCTTTATGCCGATTGATTCTACAAACGAAATATTGGCATGTTCAAAATGCGGACTGGTAGTAAAACGTAAAGATATAAACAAATAAAAAAAAACGGTTCTTTCGAACCGCATTAAGTCAAGTATGCAAAACTAATTATTTAAATTTGTGCTATGAACAAATTTTGTATTTAGGAGGATTAGCCATAAGGCTAATGTTTATATCTTTATTATATTATGTATTTAAAATTTGTCAATAAAAATTTTAAAATTTTATTTTGCGGAACAACATTTGTTTTCGATAAGCATTCCTGACATAACTCTTTTCGCTTCATTAAGCTGTACATCATTTTGATTTTTTATGTCTTTTGCGGTAAATTGAACCTCTACATCAGGTTTTATGCCCTTTTTATTAATATCGGTTCCTGACGGAGTAAGGTATTTTGCGATTGTTAAATTCAATCCTGTTTCATTTTCCATAGGGAAAATTTTCTGCACCATGCCTTTTCCGTATGTAGTTGTTCCCACAAGTTTTGCTTTATGATAATCTTTCAGTGCTCCTGAAAGAATTTCGCTGGCTGAGGCGGATGCACCGTCAATAAGTACAACTACAGGTTTATCAATCCCAAAAGATGTATCCTGCGCCTGAATATCATATTTATAACCGTTTCTGCCGACTATACTCACAAGATTTCCTTCAGGAATAAAAAGGTTAGCGATAAAGATAGCGTTTGGCAGCAAACCTCCTGTATTTCCGCGTAAATCAATTATTAATCCGTCGGTTTTCTTTGTTTTTTCAAGAGCCTCCAAAAACTCGTTCGGAGTTGTTGAGCCGATAAAACTTGAAATTTGGATGTAACCGATATTTTTATCTACAGAACTTTTAACAGATTTGATTTTAATTTCTTTACGCAAAACATTTTTTACGAGTTTGTCTTTGTTGCGTAAAATTGTAAGTTTTACGGAAGTATTTTCAGGACCGCGTACGAGCGCAGCAACTTCCGAAATAGACAGTCCGTTTGCATCTTTGCCATCAATATCAACAATTATATCGCCGTTTTGAAGATTTGCAGCCTGAGCCGGAGTTCCTTCAATAACATTTATAATCTCTACTTTTCCTGAAACAGTTGAGATATTTACGCCTATCCCTGAAATCTTCGAATTTATTGAAGTATTTTGCTCCATATACTCTGATTTTGTCATGTATCTGGAATACGGGTCGTTAAGGCTCGCAAGCATTGTATCAACAGCAACCTTTACATCCTCATCGGTTTTAATTTTACCGTGATAATGTTCTTTCCAGTGACGCCAGTGTTGATGGTTTAAAGTCGGGTCATAATAATTTTCTTTAATCTCTGCCCACACATTATCAAACAAACGCTGCGATGACACGTGTTCATGGTTAATCAATTCTTCGTTTGCGGAATACAAGTTGTTACGGTTTGCTTTCATAACAAACATATTGATTCCGACCAACACCAGTACAATGGTTATGAATATATAAAGTTCTTTTCTCTTCATACGATTATTTAACATCAATGAAATTTAAGAATCAATATACTTTCTATGTAACCCGAAGAGTTATGTTACAAATCCTCAAATCCCGGTGATGTTGACGGAAGATTCTTGTAACCTTCATTTGCGTGTACCGTCTTTTTAATATATTTGTTCGTATAATTACCTTTTTCAAACAATTTTTTCAAAGTATTTTCGCGAGTCACGAGCGGGTGGAGATTCTCATCACTTTCAGGATATGCAGTTAAGATTTCACACCATACCGCGGCTTCCATAGTCCAGGCGTAAGTTTCTTCGGCGAGCGAATTGTATTCGTCCTGGTGAAGCGCTTCGTGAGATAAAAGGGCTGCTAAAGCCCCCGGAGGTGCATCTTTGTGACGCGGATTTATGTATATATAAAGATTTTTACCTTTTTTCCAGCCCAAAGCATCGAATGACGCGTAATCGGGATTAATCAGACCTAAATCTTTGAACTCGATTTTTACGGGTTTTTGAGAAAGATTATTGCCTAAAATAGCTTTTCTAGAAAACTCGCCGTTTGTCCCTTTAAGCATATCTAACGCCACATAGAAAACAAAATCCTTACCTACAGCTTTATATTCCGGAGTAATTCTCTCAACATATTCGGCTGTATATTTAGCCGGAAAATTTTTCGGAATGATTATTTCATCCTTTTTTGATTTCGAAAATGCAGGCACCGTTGCAAACAAATTCGCTACCAAAAGTAAACTCACTATCTTTTTCAACTTCATACTTTTCAAATACTCCTCCTCATATCTGCCATTCATTAATAATTACATTATAATTATATATTTTTACACGGCAAATATTTTTTATTATTTTGTTCGATTTAATGATGCAAGTTCCTTGTATAGAATCTTGTATTCCGTTGAATCATCTATACTTTCAGCTTCTTTTATATATTCAAGCGCGGTTTTAAAATCATTTTTTAATTTATAAATGTCACTCATTTGTGCATAATATTTAGCGTTGGTTAAATCGTACAGAATTGCGCGTTTCATACACTCTACAGCCTCGTCGTAATCTTCTTCGTTTTTTCTTACAAGTGCGAGGTAATAGTAGCCTTCCGCACAATTTATATCAAGTAAAACTGCATCCTGAGCGTATTCTTTAACTTTTTCAAAATCACCTTTAAGATATGCGATTTTTGCACCCGTAATATAAGCATAGATGTATCGTTCGTTTGAATCGATTACCTGCTGAACCAGAGAAATCGCATCATCGTAGCGTTTTTCTTTTATATAAACATCTGCCAAATCACTTATATAACTAATATTTTCAGGATTTTTGGCAATTACTTTTTTTATTACGGATTCAGCCTTTTCAAACATATTGATTTCATTATAAACTTTACCGAGGGATATGAGAGTAAAATCATCTTCAAAGCCTGCGTTGACGTTCTCTTCAAGAATCTTTTGCGCGCCAAGATAATCTTTATCTTTAAGCTTCAACAGTGCATGCAAAACCCTTGCCTGAAAATGATTTTCATCATTTGCAAGAATCATGTCGACTTCTTTTCGGGCTTTGTCAAAATTTTTCATCTCATAATACAAATACGCAAGCGAATATCTGTAATCAAGATTTTCAGGAAAGAGGACAATTGCTTTTTGATAAGCATTAACCGCCTCATCCCGCCAACCGTTAAAGAAATAGGCGTTACCGAGATTGTAAAAATACACAGGATTGTTTTTGGAAATATTTGATGCTTGTGAAAAATATTTAATCGCATCAACAAATTTCATATCCTCAAGCGCGAAAAGCCCCAGATAATTCAACACTTCTGGATTTTTACAAGTTTTGCCGAAAGATTCAAATATATCACGAGATTTGTCAAAATCGTTTTCATCAAAATAAATTTTTCCAAGAAGAATTTTGCAATCTTCATTCTCACAATCAATGTCGGCGAGAATTTCTTTTGCTTTTTCGAATTTGCCGTTTTTATAGCAGGAAAGAGCGTATTCATACATACAATCATTATCCGTTTTATCGGAATATTTTTCGATTTCGGACAAGTTATTCATTTTGCCGAGAATTTTAATCAACTGCCTGAGGTTATTTTTTTCAGGTTGAATCTCGTATACTTTTTTTGCATAATCCAAAGCCTCCTGCAAATTTTCCTGTCTAAGACTTATTTTGGCAAGAAGATTCAGCGACGGAATATGATTTTCGTCCACCTGCAAGACTTTTTCCAAATAACGCACAGCACGATCATAATTGTGAAGAAGCACATACATATCACCGATTTGATACAGAATTTCAATATTGTCAGGCTCACTTTCAAGAACCTTGTAAAGCATTTCGATAGATTGTTTATAACATTCCTGTGATTTTAATTCAAACGCCCTTTTTATATAATTTACAACTTCGTTATCCTGCATCATTGCTCCGTTTTTCTTTATTTTCAGACTTCTTCTTATTTTTAGCGTTTTTGCCTTGAACTTCCTGATTATTGTTAATAATAATTAAAACTTCATCTTCCCCTGCCATTTTAAGATTATTTCTGGCGATTTCTTCAAGACTTGAGGATTTTGAGAACTGTTTTATATCGGTTTTCAAATCTTTGTTACGAAGTTCTGCATCATCGCGAACTTTTTCCATAATATTAATTTTCGCTTTGTAAGAAATGATTTTTGAAATATTAAGAATAGCACCAAACCCTACCTGCACAAGACAAAGCAAAAGAACAAGAGTTAAAAAAGAGTAATATGCCCCTGTTTTACGTGTAAGCTTCTTATTTTGATTGCGGGACTTCGCAGACAAATCTTCAGCCTGTTCGCTTACAGACTGTGAAACAGATTTTCCCGAATTTCTTCTGTATTTCTTAGCGTCCACTAAACTATTCCTCTCTTCTGACTAAATTATAAAGTAAAAAGCAAGAGTTTTCAATAAATTTACAAACGAAATTTAGTATTAAAATTAACCTGCGACCAACTTCTGTCATTTTCAATATCATAAGTTGTACCTGCACCAAACTCGAGGCGAACCCTGTCATCTTTCAGCGGACTGACCGAAAACACAAGTTCGCCCTTTCTTCTGTTTCTTGTAATATCAGCCGACAAAACTTCAGATATGGAGAAAATCTTATTAAACTTCAACTCAGGTGAGATATAAAAATTATCCGTTGTCAAACCGCGGGTTGTAAGATTATTTTTCTTAAACGCTGAACTGATTGCAAATTTTTCGTGATCGTATCTTGTAAAAAGAGTCGTTGCCATCTCAAGCTGTGCATTGTCTATACCGGAACTGTAAAGGGTTCCCATAGAAAAATTTCCATGACGTTCAACGGCTTTAATAGATTGAGGCGAAATACTATATTCCTCCTGACTGTATAGAGAATAATTTTTCGGACTGTAAATTTTATTACTGTCTACAAGACGTTTGGATGAAAATTTCTGAGGCACACGAAGATTCAACACAAAGTTGTTATCTTCATCTTTCAAATAAACCGTTTCTGCGGATTCCAAAAATTCGGCATACCCCTGAGTTACAACTTCGGCAGGCTGCGGAATAAGAGTAACTTCATCCAATTCATTGTTTGCATTTGTAATCTCTTCAACAGGAACATTTTCATCTTCGGGAAGCGCCCAGATAAAAATATTCGGAAGCTTAATATCCTCTTCCATTTCCGAAAAACATGGCAGAGCAAGCATTAACATTAGAAATATTAACAAAACTCTTCTCATACTATCATTATATCACAAAACTCATCTTGAAAACTATTAAAAATATGTTATAATTAAAAAAAGAATTGGAGGTTGAAACAATGATAATAGCTTTAAAACAAGTCAGGGGGGGGGGGCTCGG